>CAZCEL010000497.1:0-3703 GCA_964497175.1 uncultured Bifidobacteriaceae bacterium | reverse complement strand
CAAGTCGTCGGCCAGCAGGCGGTGACGCGGACCCTGCAGAACGCCCTGGCCAGCGCCGTGCCTGCTGCCGAGCTGTCCGCCGAGGGCCGGAACGCGAACGCCGACGCCAGGACGACGGCCGCGAGACCCGCGTTGAACCGGAAGAACTTCAGGCCCGCGTCGCGCGACACGAAGGCGAGCGTGAACAGGATTCCGAGCGCGAGGTGCGTGAGGAAGAGGAAGAGGATCACCTACAGCGACGCGCCGACCTTCGGCGACGCCTTGATCGCCGCCCAGGCCGCCACCAGGCCGATAGCGATCGTGACGATGGCGGCCGATACATCGAAGGCGCCGTAATGGGTGGCCCCGACCATGCCGAAGAGCATGGGCGCAGACAGGTAGGTGTTCGTTCTCGACGCCAGCAGCGCGCGCTTGGGCAGGGCGGGATCGGCGGGTTTTCCGTCACGAATGCCGATGAGGACCTTCCGCTGGGCGGGCCAGATGATGAACCAGACGTTGAACCACATCACCGACCCGAGCAGCATGCCGAAGAGAATCCACAGGGCCCGGCCCGTCATGCCCTGATCGGTGCTCCACAGGTCGCTCGGTCCGAAGCCGGCGCCGGGTTGATACATGTACAGCTGCGTGAACAGCACGAGACCGATGATGAACGTCGTCATGGCGCCCCAGCGGAACCACCACAACGCCCGGGCGAGAAGCTGAGGGTTGACAACCTTCTTGACGTCGGCGCCGATGGTTCCCTGGAACGGGACGTTCACGAAGTTGAAGAAATAGAGGTGACCGATCCACACGATGCCGGCGATCACGTGAAGCCACCTGAGCAGGAACTGCAGGTTGGTAAAGAGGTCCGTCTGCGCCATGAGATCCTCCCGGCCTCAACGAGGCCGGCCGATGGTACTCGGGGACGGGGCCGGGGGCAAGCGAAGGCGGTGGACGGTCGTCGGGCCTTCCTACCTGATGGCGAGCATTCTGTCCAGGGCCACGCGTGTCCAGTGCTTCCGGTCCGACGGCACCACGATGCGGTTATGCACCTCGCCCGAGACGAGCCCTTCGAGCGTCCAGAGCAGGTGGTTGGGCGACACGCGGAACATGGTCGAGCAGAGGCAGCCGAGCGGCTCCAGCGAGACCACCGTTTTCTCCGGCGCGACCTGTCGTGCGAGACGATTCACCAGGTGAATCTCCGTGCCGACGGCCCATACCGAGCCCGGAGGACTGCTCTTGATCTGGTTGATGATGTACTCGGTCGAGCCCGTGTCGTCGGCAGCCTGAACGACCTCCCACGGCACCTCCGGATGGACGATCACGCGTACGCCGGGGTGACGCGTGCGCGCCCGCTCGATCTGAGACACCGTGAAGCGCGTGTGAACGGAACAATGGCCCTTCCAGAGGATGACGCGTGAGGCCCTCACGGCGTCCGGCAGCAGTCCGCCCCAGAGCTCGTTTGGATCCCAGACGACCATCTGGTCGAGCGGCACACCCATCCGGTACGCCGTATTACGCCCCAGATGCTGGTCGGGCAGAAACAGGATCCTCTCACCGCGCTGCCATGCCCATCTGAACGTCGCCGCCGCGTTCGACGAGGTGCAGACGACGCCTCCGCGTTCTCCGCAGAACGCCTTGATGGCGGCGGCCGAGTTGATGTACGTCACCGGCACGACAGGCGCCCCCTCGCCGCCAGCGCTGCCGCCGAAACCCATCTCGCCCAGGTCGTTCCAGCACATCTCCAACTGGTCGGGGTCGGCCATGTCAGCCATGGAGCAGCCGGCGGCGAGATCGGGAAGGATCACCTGCTGGTGCGGGGCGCTCAGGACATCGGCGCTTTCGGCCATGAAGTGGACGCCGCAGAACACGATGAACTCCGCGTCCGGGTGCGCGGCCACCTGCTGCGCGAGCTTGTAGGAGTCGCCCGTGTGGTCGGCGAACTTGATGACCTCGTCGCGCTGGTAATGGTGGCCGAGGATGAGGAGGCGGCGGCCCAGCGTCGCTCTCGCGGCGCCGATCCGCGCGTCCATCTCCTGGTCGGGCAAGCCGAGATAGCGCTCGGGCAGCGGCTGGCGCTCCGCGAGATGCTCCTTTTCGAACGCGGTCAGGAGCGGGATGGTGCTGGGCATGACCCGGGGACGGCTTGTGAAACTTTTCTCAAAGTTGGAGCTTAAAAAGCCAAGCTCCCCTGCCCTCCGGCAACGAAGCTTGGCGCTACCCGAAGTATAGCACTGCGGCCCGCACCCGGCCCGCAGGCGGGGGCGGGGGCTGACCGAGCGGCAGCGTTCAGGCGGGCACCGGACGCGAATCCACCACGTTGTACAGCGTATCGCGCTCGACGGGATCCCGGCCCGCTGCCCGGATCAGCCGGGCGATCTCTCGCGTCGTCATGGCTTCCGGTGTCCGGGCGCCGGCCATGTGATAGATCTTCTCCTCCTGCACGGTCCCGTCCAGGTCGTCCACGCCGAACCAGAGCGCCACCTGCGCCGTCTCGACGCCGCTCGCAATCCAGAACGCCTTCACGTGCGGGATGTTGTCCAACATCAGCCGCGCGACCGCGTGCACGCGCAGGGTGTCGGACGCCGAGGGCGCGGGCAGCTTGCGCATCTGGTTGTTGTCCGGATGAAACGCGAGCGGGATGAACGCCTGGAACCCCCCGGTCTCGTCCTGAAGCGCCCGCGCGCGCACCATGTGGTCGACGCGCTCTTCGGCCGTTTCGATGTGGCCGTACAGCATCGTGACATTGGAGCGCATGCCGAGCCGGTGGGCTGTCCTGTGGATGTCGAGATAGCGAACGGTCCCGCACTTGTCGTGCGCGATCTTCCTGCGGACGCGCTCGGCGAAGATCTCCGCGCCGCCTCCCGGCAGCGAGTCCAGACCGGCCGCCATGAGCTCGCGCAGCACGCGCTCGTCCGACATCCCATACAGATCCGCAAAGAAGGCAATCTCGACGGCCGTGAAGCATTTCAGATGCACGGTCGGACGAATCCGCTTGAAGCCGCGCAGCAGCTCCGTGTAGTAGTCGAACGGCAGGTCCGGGTGCAGACCGTTGACGACGTGCACCTCGGTCAGGGGCTGGTGCCGGCGCCGGCGCAGCTTGTCCCAGGCCTCCTCGAGCGACATGGTGTACGCGCCCGGATCGCCGGGCTTGAGCCGCGCGAACGAGCAGAACAGACAGCTCGCCACGCAGACGTTGGTCGCCTCGAGCCTGATGTTGTGGTTGAAGTACGTCCGGCCCGCGTGCCGCCGCTCGCGCTCGCGGTTCGCCAGCCACCCGACGGCGAGCAGGTCGGGCGACTCGAACAGACGGATGCCGTCCTCCAGCTGGAGGCGAACTCCCGACGAGAGCTTGTCGGCGATATCGAGGAGGTTGGCCGAGGCGAGGCGGCTGTGCATCGGAGAATCGGATATCCAGGTATCCGATTCCACCGTCAGGATATCCCGAAGATCTGCAGGCGCAGGGAGCGGGCGCGCGGGCCGTCGAGCTCGGCCATCAGAATCCGCTGCCACTGGCCCAGCACCACCTCCCCTCCGCTCACCTGGATCGTCAGGTTGTGCCCGAGCAGCAGCGACCTGAGGTGCGAATCGGCGTTCATGCGATCGCAATCCGAGTGGTTGGGATCGTTGTGCATCCACTCGGCGTCTCGGGCCACCATCTGCTCGAGAAACCGCTTGATGTCCGAGAGCAGCGCCGTCTGGAACTCGTTGATGAACAGCGCGC
>CAZCEL010000496.1:0-3716 GCA_964497175.1 uncultured Bifidobacteriaceae bacterium | reverse complement strand
GGTCGCGCAGCCCGTCGTTGAACACACGATGGGTTTCTGCGTGAACTGCCACAACGAGCGGAAGGCGTCGGTCGACTGCCTGACGTGCCACTTCTAACGTTCATGGACCGCCGCGCTTTCATCAAGCTGACCGCCGTCACCGGCACGAACGCCGCGCTCGCGAGCTGCGGCAATCCGGAGAATCAGCTCATCCGCTTCGTGCTGAAGCCCGCGGTGTTCATCGCGGCACTGGGGCCCGTCGCGTGGCTCGTCTGGGCCGGACTCACCGGAAACCTGAGCGCGAACCCGCTCAGCGACATCACGAACGAGACTGGTGTCTGGACGCTGCGGTTCCTCTGTATCACCCTGGCCATCACGCCGCTCCGCCGCATCACCGGATGGAACGCGGCAGTTCGCTTCCGCCGCATGAGCGGCCTCTTCGCCTTCTTCTACGGTTCACTCCACTTCCTGATCTACGTCATTGCCGATCGGTTCGCGGGACTCGATTTCCCCGACGGGTTCGTGGCGTGGTCGACCGCCCGCAACCTGGCCGCGTCGGTGGGTGAGGACATATACAAGCGCCCTTTCATCACCGTGGGTTTCACGACGCTGTGCCTGTTAGCTCCCCTTGCGGCGACGTCCACGAAGGGGATGATCCGCCGGCTCGGCGCGAAACGGTGGCAGGCGCTCCACCGGCTCGTCTACGCGGCGGGCATCGGCGGCGTGGTGCACTACTGGTGGCTGGTGAAGGCCGACGTCAGCCGGCCGCAGAACTACGCGCTCATCGTGGGGGTCCTGCTCGCGTACCGGCTCTACTGGGCGCGCGCCCGCGCCGCCGCTCCTTCGGCGGCCACCGGCGCTACCGTACGACCGTAATTCTGCCCTCGATCGACGGATTGACTTCTCGGCGTCCAGCCACGTAGGCCTCGAGGGCCGTTGCGATCGAGTCGCCGGACTCGGGGCCGATCAACACTTGCTGGCTCCCGAACATGGTGTATCCATCACCGCCGTTCAGCAGGTAGTCCGGGATGGCCAGGGTGTACATAGCCGAGGAATCGAGCCCGCGTCCGCCAACGCGCACGTTCCGCACGCGGTTTCCCGGTGCGGAGGCTCGATCGATCTCCATGGTCAGACCCGATACCTGCGGGAACTGTCCGGCCGCCGCCGGCAATCTTGACGCGCCGAACTCGAGCGCGTCGAGGATCACGCGCCCCGCTACCGCCAGCTTGCAGATGACATTGCCGAACGGATGCATTTCGACGAGGTCGCGGCGCAGGAGCGGCCCCGCCCCGTAGATGCGGTCGCCTCGTATTCCGCCCGAGTTGACGATGGCGATGTCCGAAGCGGCATTGGCCCGCACGGCATCGGCCACGAGGTTGCCCAGGTTGGTTTCCGACGTTCGCAGCCGCTGAGACACGCCGTCGAGCGGCGCCCGCGTCGTGCCGATCGCGGCCTTGAGCGCGTCGCCGAGTCGCGAGGCGTACGAGGCAACGACGGCGGCCGTCGCCTGGTCGTCGGGGGTGGCCGGCGTGATCGGGATGAGCTCGTAGAACCGCTCGACGGGTCCACCGCCGGCCCTCCGCCCGATGTCGATGCGGGCAACATTCTTCGCGTCCGAGCCGGCCTTGCTGATGAGCGTGCGGTTGACGGTGGCCGCAATCGGATAGTGTTCGTGGCCGCCGACGATGAGATCGATCTCGGGAAACTTCTCGGCCAGCGTGCGATCGAGATCGAACGTCAGGTGCGTCAGCGCGACGATGACGTCCACACCCTGGGCTTTGAGCGCGGCGAGCTGCGCCTCGGCCGCCTCGATCGGATTGATGAACCGGAGCCGTTCGAGCTTGTCGCGCCTGACTCCTTCATCGATCACGCACAGTCCGATGAAGCCGACCCGCAGCGCGCCAAAGCGTCGAACGATGTGCGGGGCGGCGTTCCCGACCGGCCGTCCGGTTCCGGTGTCCACCACGTTCGACACGACCCATTGCCACTTGGCCTCGGACATGCGCCTGATCAGAACGTCGTAACCGAAGTCGAACTCGTGGTTGCCGAGCGTGGCCATGTCGAGACCGGCGGCGTTGAGCGCCGCCACCATCTGTTCGCCCTTGAAGACCGTGGATTCCACCGACGAAGAGAGAAAGTCGCCGGCGATGACGAGCAGGGGTGTGCGGCCCGCATCGGCCAGCGTCCGCTTGAGCGTTGCCACCCTCGCCAGGCCGCCGCGGTCGCCCACCGGCGCAGTTGCGTATACATCGTTGATCTGGAGGATGGTCAGCGGCGAGGCCGCGCGCGGCGATCCGACGTCGTCCTGCTGGGCGTAGCGTGCGGGGGTGAGAGTCGCCAGGGGCCCGGACGGCGACGCGCCCGTCGGCAGGTGCGCCTCGAGCCCGGTCGCGCACAGCGACAGGAACACGAGGACCAGGAACCTGAGCGGTTTCATTCCAACGCGTGATGCCTACTCGCGGTCAAGCAGGGTGAACGATACGCCGCCCCCACCTGGCGTCGCCATGGGGGCGACCGCGAACCGATGATCGCCCCGACCGATCGTGACCGTCCGGCCGGCCATGATCCCGAGCGCTGCGCCGAACGCGACGTCACTCAGGTAGTGGCGCCGCTGCCCGATTCGCGAGACGGCGACGTACGACGCGACGGCGTAGGCGGGGATGCCCGCCTTCCATCCCAGGTGCCGTTCGAGCACCGTGGCCGACGCGAAACTCAGGGAAGCATGTCCCGAGGGAAACGACCTCGGTGTGCCGTCGGGCCGCGTACGTCCGACCGATGCCTTCACGGCTTGTGTGACCACTTGGGCCGCGAGCTGGGCGCGAAACAGGTCGGCGCCGATTGTCGCGACGCGCGAGTTGCCCGAGGCCCGGCCGATCGCGTAGGCCGCAAACGACCCCCCGAGCTGAACCGCCGAGTTGCCAATCACCGTCCCCGGCTTGTATCGCTGCTGTAGTCCACCCGAGCCGGCCAGGGCCGCAGTCGCGCCCCGGTCGCCGCTGTGAGCGAGCAGCGCCGCCATGGCGCCGACGCTGACCCACGCCACGTTGTCGCGCGACGGCAGACGGGCGAGATCGGTAACCGCACCTGCGAACAGCTGCGACAGCGACGGAAGCGCCGAAGGCGGAATCGTCGGCTGTGCCTCCGCGGCAAGCGCTGCGGGAAACGCTGGCTGCTCAGCTGTCGACGCGGAGAAGGGTGCCTGCGCCCACGCAGACGGAGCGGCACACGTCAGGGCGAGCAGCGCGACGGTCGGAAGACAAGGTCTCTTCAGCGTATCCATGAGAATACTTGAACTGGGGACGCGATGTGGTCGTTTTTGCGCCGCTCTCGTGCGGACTCTCGGATCGCCCCACCGGCGTCACTGCGCAGCGAGGCGCTCGAACCCAACCACGCGCCAGCCTGCTCCCACTCTGCGGAAGTAGGTCTGCACTGGCCGCTCCCAGGATGGACCGGGTCCCCCTTGGGAGCTGATGTCGACCTTGATAAAGACGTTGAACCCTGCGGGAAGGCCGGGTGGCGGCGTCAACGCCGGTCCCTTCGCAGCTGTCTGGCCGATCGGTCGACTGTCGCTGGTCAGGTTATCGAACTCGAACCAGTCGGCCCTGTAGCCTGCCGGCGCGCTGGCGACTCCGGCCTCGACCGCCGCGTTCCGGAACGTCAGGACCCCACCGGCATCGAGCGCCGGATCGGTAATCGGGTTGACCGCCGGCAGGCTACAGGGCCGACTGGTTCGAGTT
>CAZCEL010000495.1:0-3721 GCA_964497175.1 uncultured Bifidobacteriaceae bacterium | reverse complement strand
AACCCCTCGAGCGGACCACACCACAGCACCCGCCCGCCGTGGTTGCCGCCTCCCACCCCTTGTTCGACGCGCCGTCGGAGGACCGCTCGAGCGCCTCCTCCACCGTGTTCGTCGTCAGCACGCCGAACGCCATCGGCACACCCGTGTCCGCGGCCGCACTCATGAGGCCGTGCGCCACGGCGGAGGCGATGTAGTCGAAATGCGGCGTCGCTCCGCGGATCACACAACCCAGGCACACGATGGCATGGAACCGCCCGCTGGCGGCCGCCTGGCGCGCGGCGGCTGGAATCTCGAACGCCCCAGGCACACGCACGAGCGTGATGTCTGCTGCAGGCACATGAGCCGCCGAGAGAGCCGCAAGGGCCGCAGCCTGCAGCCGGTCGGTCACCAGACTGTTGTATTTCGACACGATGACTGCGAACTTGAATCCGCTGCCCGACGCGGTGCCCTCGATGATCCGCATGAGGCGCCAGCCCGCCGGCCCGTTATCGCCCGGTAAACGCGGGCGTCCGCTTCTCGAGAAACGCGCGCGTCCCTTCGCGCATGTCCTCACTCGACGCGATGAGACCAAACAACGTCGCCTCGTACCCGCACGCGTCGGCCAGGGGCATCTCGGTCCCGGCGTTGACCGCCGTCAGGATGTAACGCACGGCGAGCGGCGCCTGTCCGGCCAGGTCGATCGCCAGCCGCTTGGCTTCCTCCAGAAGAGTTGCCCGCGGTACGACCCGGTTCACGAGCCCGATCCGCTCCGCCTCTGCTGCCGGAATGGGAGCACCCGTCAGCATCATCTCCATCGCGCGGCCCTTGCCCACGAGTCGCGGCAGACGCTGGGTACCGCCGTAGCCGGGGAGAATCCCGAGTTTGATCTCGGGCTGTCCGAGTTTGGCCCCTTCGGCCGCAATGCGCAGCGTGCAGGCCATTGCCAGCTCGCAACCGCCGCCCAGCGCGTAGCCGTTGATCGCCGCGATCACGGGCTTGCCGAGCGTCTCGATCCGGTCGAACACCTCCTGCCCCGCCAGCGCGTGCTCGCGTCCAAGGGCCGGCGAGAGCACCGCCAACTCTCCGATGTCAGCCCCCGCCACGAAGGCCTTGTCACCGGCGCCCGTTATGATGACCACCCGAACCTGGCCGTCTTCCTTGACCTCGGCCAACGCCTGCCGGAGGTCCGCGAGCGTTGAACGATTGAGGGCGTTGAGCACGTGCGGTCTGTTGATCGTGAGGGTCGCGACTGCGCCGTCGCGCTCGACGAGAAGATTGTCAAAGGGCATGCAGCGCTCCGGATTATACCCGACGCGTCCGACCTCCTTCACGCGCAGGGCCGGCGTCGGTGCCGTGCCGGCGCATCCGAACGACGCCGTAGACGCCGAGAGCCCCGAGCGCCGCGCCCACTCCGTCGGCCACCAGGTCGAGCACCTCCACCTGGCGCGGGGGAACGAAGCCCTGATGCCACTCGTCACTGACCCCGTACAGCGTTGCGACGGCAATCGCGGCCAGAGCGACCCGAAGGGTTACGCGACGCCACCTGTCGGACAACGCTCGCACGAGGACCACTGCCAGGCCGGAGTAGAGGAACAGGTGGACCGGCTTGTCCACGCCCTCGACCAGCTCCGGCGGACTCGAGACCGACGACAGGGCGAAGATGCCCGCCATATAGAGAACCACCGGCAGCCACAGGTTTACAGTGACCGCCGGATGGGATGTCATCGGCTGTCGCGGTCGCGATCGGCTCACAGTGGAAAGGGGTACATCAGCCAGCCAACCACGATGGCCGCAACGATAAACGCCACGAAGAGCTGGCCTCCCGTTCGGATCTGATCAGCCAGGTCGTCCTTCGCCAGGACGGCCAGAATCACGGACACGAAGAGCGCGAAAATGACCATCAGGAGAACGTGACTCTGGAGCCCCATGGACGCGGCGCGTTCCACGATCGGAGGGGGAGCAGGCTGGGTCATTTCCGGCCGATCGCGATGTCGTATGCGTCGATGACCACGAGCAGGTTCAGCAGGCCAGCCACGATGAAGAACGCGTTGCCGTACTCATAAGTCACGGCGCGCACGTCCCCTGCGCCGGCACCCAGCACCGCGGTCAGGAAGTACAGCAGTCCGATGCCGAGATCGGCCAGGCCCGCGAGGCTGCCGAGCACTTCAGGGAGCGCCACGCGGGCGAGACGGCCTTCGAGGGCGAGCCCGAGCCCGAACATCAACGGCAAGGCCACGAGGAAGGTGAAACCCTTGCCACGTCTCCCCTGCCACAAATGGCCCGCGCCGGGAATCGCCCAGGCGGCCACGCACAACAGCACGAGTCTTCCAGATGACCTTGGTTCCGGAGCCGCGGGCACGGGCGCCTAGTTTACCTTGAGAACGATCCAGGCAACGACGATGCCGGGCGGGAGACCCGAGACCGCACGAACCCAGTTGCCCGGCGCGCCCGCCGTCCACTCGTACACGATCGTCAGCGCCAGGGGTGCAAGCGCGGCGATCAGTGCCGTACGCGCCGGGGCTGCTCGACCCGCGGTCCACTCGATCCCGATTGCGCGCGAGCCGGCCGACATCCGCTGTCTGCTCCACCAGAGTGCGGCCAAGGCTGCGGCGGCAGCCCCGAGATAGATCCCCGTGCACCTCGCGCACACCGGGAGCTGGGCGTCCCAGAGATGAAACGACCGCTCCGGTCGCTGATGACACACGACCGCGCCGAGTCCGTACACCGCGAGGCTGGTTGCGTACGCGACAAGGCCACGCGGTCGGCTCGACAAGAGGGGCGCGAGGAACAGGGCACCACCCCAGGTGACGGACGTCCATGCGAAAGCCCGCCGGAGGATTCGCGGCAGACTCAGCCTCCCTCGACCGGGACGGCCAGCGAGTCGAACGTGGCTTCGTATCGCACCTTGAAGTCGGTCCAGGTATAGGCGTGGCTCTGCCCCCCGAGATGCTCGAGGGCAAAGCTCGCGGCCACGCTGCCAAATCGGGCGGCCGACTCGTAGGGAAGGCCCAGGGCGAGTCCTTTCATCAGCCCTCCCCGATAGGCGTCGCCGACGCCGGTCGGGTCGACGATCCGCCGCGGGGGAACCGCGGACACATCCGTTTGACCTGCCCGGGTGATGACCGTCGATCCGTGCGCGCCGCGCGTGATGATGAGTGCCTGGCTGTGCTCCAGAATGTCGCGTTCGGCGAGACCGGTCTTCTGCGCGAGGATCTCGAACTCGTAGTCGTTGCAGACGACGGCTGTGGCCCCTACCACGCCCTCCCTGAGCTCGTCGCCGGACATCCTGGCGCACTGCTGGCCCGGGTCGAAGATATGCGGGATGCCGAGCGTCCGACACTCATCGGCGTACTGCAGCATCGCCCCGGGGTCGTTGGGCGAAATGATGGCCAACTCGCAGTCGCCGATCGTGCGAAACGACAATTCCCCGGCGTCGGCCATCGCGCCGGTATAGAACGAGGCGATCTGGCTGTTGTGTTGATCGGTGCTGCAGAAGAACGAGGCCGTGAACTTGCCCGCGATCTGCCGGACGTGAGACGTATCCACCCCGGCCGCTTCCAGCCACTCGCGGTACTCGCCGAAATCCTCTCCGGCCGTGGCCATGAGCAGCGGGCGCTCTCCGAGCAAGGCCAGCGTATAGGCGATATTGGGCGCGCAGCCTCCGCGGCGCTTGTCCATCGAGTCGACCAGAAAGCTCAGGCTCACACGCTCGAGGTGCTCAGGCAGGAAGTGCTCGGTGAAT
>CAZCEL010000494.1:0-3721 GCA_964497175.1 uncultured Bifidobacteriaceae bacterium | reverse complement strand
AGCTGCTCTTCGCCTTCGCGGAGGCGACCGTGCCGAAAGTGACCGTCATCACGCGCAAGGCCTACGGCGGCGCGTACTGCGTGATGTCGAGCAAGCACATCCGGACCGACTTCAATTACGCCTGGCCCTCGGCCGAGCTGGCCGTCATGGGCCCGGAGGGCGCCGTCAACATCCTGTACAAGCGCGAACTGGACGCCGCCCAGGACGCGGCGTCGACCCGCGCCGAGAAGGTACAGGAGTTCCGCGCGAAGTTCGCCAACCCCTACATCGCGGCCGCTCGCGGGTTCATCGACGAGGTTATTCAACCACGGGAAACGCGCCGCAAGCTCATCGCCGCGCTCCGCAACCTGGAGAACAAGCGGGACAAGAACCCTCCGAAGAAGCACGGGAATATCCCCCTGTGAAAGGCAGGAGGGCAGAAAGGCAGGAGGGCAGAAAGGCAGGAAGGGAGAAAGGCAGGAAGGGAGAAAGGCAGACAGTTGGAGATCGTGGTGAAGGTGGCCGAGGCTCGTCCGCGGGGAGCAGCCGCCAGAGGACAGAAGATCTTGATTCGATGAAGAAGGTGCTGGTCGCGAACCGCGGCGAGATTGCCGTGCGCATCATTCGTGCGTGCCGCGAAATGGGCATCGCAGTCGCCGCCGTGTACTCCGATTGCGACCGCGCCGCCCTGCACGTGCGTGCGGCGGACGAAGCCTATCCCATCGGTCCGTCTCCGCCGCGGGACAGCTACCTGTCCATCGCGCGGATCCTCGAAGCCGCCGAACGGTCGGGAGCCGACGCGGTGCACCCGGGCTATGGATTTCTTGCGGAGAACACCGAGTTTGCCGCCGCGGTTCGCGACGCGGGACTGACCTTTATCGGGCCCTCGCCCGAGGCCATCGCGCTGATGGGCAGCAAGACTGAAGCTCGAGCTGCGGCCGCCCGCGCAGGAGTCCCGGTGGTGCCCGGAACCTCGGGCCCTGTGCCCGCTCATCTGTCTGAAGACGAGATGGAGCGGACCGCCGCCGGCGTCGGGTTTCCGCTGCTGGTCAAGGCCGTGGCGGGCGGCGGCGGCAAGGGCATGCGGACCGTGAACGACCCGGCTGAGCTCGCGGGCGCCGTCCGGGCCGCGCGATCGGAGGCCGGGACCGCGTTCGGTGACGCCGCGGTGTACTTCGAGCGGCGCCTCGATCGACCCCGCCACGTGGAAGTGCAGCTGCTCGGCGACCACCATGGGGTTGTGCTGCCATGTGTGGAGCGGGAATGCTCGATTCAGCGCCGACATCAGAAAGTGGTCGAAGAGACACCGTCGCCGGCGGTGACGCCGGCCATCCGCGCCGCAATGACATCGGCCGCTGCGGCCATTGCGCGCGGCGTCGGGTACACCAACGCTGGAACGATCGAGTTCCTGCTCGACGATGGCGGCGCCTTCTACTTTCTCGAGATGAACACCCGGCTGCAGGTCGAGCACCCGATCACCGAGATGGTGACCGGCGTCGATCTCGTCCGGTGGCAGATTCGCATCGCCCGCGGCGAGCCGCTCGCGGTCAACCCGGAGCGCCTGCTCAGGGCGGACGGCCACGCCATCGAGTGCCGGATCTACGCGGAGGATCCAGACAACAACTTCCTGCCTTCGCCCGGGCGCATCCTGAGCCTTCGTGCGCCCGCGGGACCGGGCATCCGTGACGACAGCGGCGCCACCTCCGGCCTCGACGTGCCGATCTTCTACGACCCGATGATCTCGAAGCTCGTGGCGTGGGCCGAAGATCGACCCAGTGCGATTGCCCGGATGCGCCGCGCGCTCGGCGAGTACCTCGTCACCGGCATCAAGACGACGCTGCCGTTCTTCACGTGGCTCCTCGAGCAGCCCGAATTCCTGGCCGGCCGCTTTCATACCGCATATCTCGACGACCTGTTGAGGGAGACAAACGGCCGCCCGTTCGCCGACACCGCTGAAGGCGTCGAACATGTGGCCACGATTGCGGCGGTGCTCCAGGGCGTGTTGTCGTCCGAGGCGTCGAGGCCCGAGGGTCCGCAGACACAGGATATGGGGTGGAAGGCGCGGGCACGTGCGGAAGGCCTGCGCTGATGCAGTACGGCGTCGAAATCGGCGGACGTCTGCAACAGGTCGTGGTGGAGCGAGTCCGGGGAGGCTTCGCCGTACGCGTGGGGGCCCGGCAGTGGATCGTGGACGCGACACCGGTGGCCCCCGACACGCTGTCCCTGGTCGTTCGCGAGGTCCCCGGCGACACCGACGGCCCCGTCCGCTCCGCGCTCGAAGGAGGGCACAGCCACGAGGTCACTATCGTAAGAGCGCAGCCGGGAGGTTCGCTCGTGGTCAGCGTCGGTCCCGTCCCTCTGGCTGTTTCCCTGTTTGGAGGTCGCAGCTGGCGTCGAGCCGAGGAGGGACGCTCCGACGGCGGACCGCAGCGGATCACAGCCCCAATGCCCGGTCGAATCGTCCGGGTGCTGGTCGAGCCCGGTGCCGCCGTCCAGGCCCGCCAGCCGATACTTGTAATCGAGGCGATGAAGATGGAGAACGAGCTTCGGGCCCCCGCGGCGGGCACGGTCGTTGAGCTGCACGCTCACGAAGGCCAGCTCGTCGACGCGGGGGCGTTGCTGGCAGTGGTCGGCCAGGCTTAGGATCGACGATAGTGAAGCTTCTCGCGATACTGCGCGCGCGCACGCTGCTGCGATATGCCGGCATGGCGCTGGCCATCCTGGTGGTGATGCTGGCATCGGCCATCGTCAGCACCCTGACGGTGGATATGGGTCCGGTTCTTCGTGGATATGCAGAGGCCGGGGGGTCGCAGCTTCTGGGCCGAACGCTGCGCATCGGCGGGCTCAAAGTACGGGTCGCCGGCGGGCGCGTGGAACTCGCCGACGTGTCGATTGACGGCCTGCGCCCCGGGGATCGAACGTTCTTCACGGCCAAGCGTCTGCTGGTCTCTCTCGACTGGTCCAAGGCGCTCGCCCCTCGTCCCGAGTTCGTGATCACCTCGCTCGAGATGACCGACTGGGAGATGCTCGTCGAACGATGGGCGCATGAGGACAGTTTCCCGAGGCTCCGCAGAAATCCGGACGCCGGCCCGAGACCTTTCACAGTGACGCTGCGCGACGTACGCGCGTCGGGCGGGCGATTCGTCTACGAAGATCACGAGACGCCGTGGAGCATCGTCGCCCCTAACATCGACATTCACGTCTCGCACGATGAGGGGTACGCGGGCAACGCCGTCTTCACCAATGGCCTGATCTCGATTCAGCGCTACGTGCCCATGTGGGCCAACATGAAGGCCCGCTTCACGATCGATGGCGACCTGCTGCGCCTGCAGCCCGTCGAGTTCGAGACCGATGGGGCGCTGAGCCAGGCGACGGGCACGGTGGATTTCTCGCGTTGGCCGGAGCAGTCGTACGACTTCACATCGAAGGTGCAGTTCCAGCGGATGCGCGAGATCTTCTTCGCCAGCCGCCGGTGGAACCTGTCGGGAACGGGGGATTTTTCCGGACGGTTTCACCTCTTCAAGGGTGGCCACGACCTCGAGGGGTCGTTTACGAGCGACCTTGCCGGTCTCGACAACTACCGCTTCCCCTCGCTTTACGGGTCTCTGCACTGGACGCCTTCAGGCCTCGACGTGACCGACGCCGGGTCCCGCGTGTTTGGTGGAGAGGCCACCTTCGGATTTGCCATTCGGCCGCTTGGATCGAAGACGCGGCCGACCGCACGGTTCGACATCGCCTACAC
>CAZCEL010000493.1:0-3730 GCA_964497175.1 uncultured Bifidobacteriaceae bacterium | reverse complement strand
TCCCATTGCTCGATGACTTCGACCGGGCATGGCGCGCCCCCGCTGTTGAACGTGCGCACGCGCTCGAGCCCGAACTCCTTCGCGCGCGGGTGGCCCAACAGCGAGACGAACACGGTGGGGACGGCCGGAAAGTACGTCGGAGGGTCATCGCGAATGGCCGTCAGCACCTGCTCCACGTCGTACTTCGGCAGCAGGACCTGGCGCGCGCCGACCCAGACGCCCTTCATCATGCCGACGGTGAACGCGTAGATGTGGAAGTACGGAATCACCAGCAGATACGTCGAGTCGCCACGCGTCTTCGTCCGATACATGAACGCCTCGGTCTGGACGACGTTGGCGAAGATGTTCCGGTGCGTCAACATCGCGCCTTTCGGCGTTCCCGTGGTGCCGCCCGTGTACTGCAGCACGGCGATGTCGTCCGGGGCGATGTCCACGCGGAGGACCTCGGCCGCCGGAACCGATGCGAGCAGATCCGCGAGCGCCACGGTTCCGGCCAGGCGCGGCGGGGCCGCAGCCCCGGAAGAATATTCGGCGAGCGAGGTCACGATGACTTGCTCGAGCGCGGTCTGGGGTCGAACAGCAAGAGCCAGCGGGGCCAGCGCGTCCAGGGTGAGCAGCAGGCGCAGGCCCGAATCGTTGGCGACCGCGAGCACTTCCCTCGCGGTGTAGGTCGGATTGATGTTGACGACGATCGCGCCGTTCCGCAGGACGGCGAATGCCGCGATCATGTACTGCGGGCAATTGGGGAGCATGATGCCGACGCGATCGCCCTTGGTGAGCCCCAAGCGTCCCAGCGCGGTCGCCAGACGATCCGACAACCCCTTGGCCTCCGCAAACGTCAGCGTGGCCCCCAGGAACGAGGTCGCCGGACGGTCGGGCACCTCGACGGCGGCCGTGTCGAGGATCTCGCAGAGCGAGCGCTCGGGATAGTTCAGGTGTGGCGGAACCCAGTAGTCGTAATGCCTCAGCCAAGGACGGTCGGCGTACGTGATCATGAAATGGTCCGTCCGCCATCGACGACGATGACCTGACCGGTGATGTAGTTGGACGCATCGGCGGCGAGAAAGACGGCCACGCCCTTGAGCTCGCCCGCCTCGCCCACGCGCGGGATGGGACTGAACGCCTTGATCGCGGGTTCGGCCAGGGGGATGGCGCCGTCGGCCAGTCTCGAGTGGAAATACCCGGGAGCAATCGCGTTGACGCGAATCCCCTGTCTTCCCCAGGATGCGGCCAGCTCGCGGGTGAGCCCCATCATGCCGGCTTTCGACGCCGCGTACCCGACGTAGTGCGGGCCGCTGACCGATCCCTGCAGCCCGGCAATCGACGCGATGTTGATGATGCGCCCGTACTGCCGCTTCAGCATCTCGCGGCCGGCCGCCTGCGCGAACAGAAACGTCCCGGTGAGATTGGCGTCGAGGACCTTGTGCCACTTGTCGAGCGGCATCAGCTCGGGCGGTTCCGCCCAGCTCAGCCCGGCGTTGTTGACGAGAATGTCGACCTGCCCGAAGCGGGCGACCGTGCCATCGACGACCGCCTGGACCTGGGTCGGGTCGGACACATCGCACAGCGCGCCCTCGACGGTGAAGCCACGCGCGCGCATCTCGCCGACTGCCGGCGTGAGCCACTGCTCGCGTCGCGCGCACAGCATGAGCCGGGCGCCCGCCTCGGCCAGGCCCTCGGCCATCTCATGCCCGAGGCCTCGGGAGCCGCCGGTCACGATGGCGACCCGTCCGGTGAGATCGAAGAGCTGGCTGATGGTCGGCACGAGGGCAGGCTTATACTTCGCGGCCCAGCCGATGTCAAACGCGTGAGATAAGCTAGTGCTGCCGCCACGTGTGCACGCCTTGGTCTCGGCCTGACAGGTGATCCGGCAATAACCCATGACCTACACACGACAAGCCCCGCAGGGCGGAGGGTTCCTGGCCGCATCCGTGGGCCCGGACGACATCTTCACGCGCGAAGACCTGACCGACGAGCAACGGATGTTCGGGCGCACGGCGGCCGAGTTCATGCAAAAGGACGTACTCCCGGTCGAAGCGCGGCTGTTCGCCCACGACTGGGAGCTCACGCGCCGGCTGCTGCGCAAGGCGGGCGAGCTCGACCTGCTGCGGCTGGAGATTCCTGAAGCGTACGGCGGGCTCGGGCTCGACAAGGTCAGCGCCGCCTACGTCGGCGAACAGATTGCCATCCATCCCTCGTTTGGGGGCTCGCTCGGCGCCCACACCTCCATCGGCACGCTGCCGCTCGTCTACTTCGGGACGAGGGAGCAGAAGGCGCGCTACCTGCCCCGGCTCGCCAGCGGCGAGCTGATTGCCGCGTACGCGCTCACCGAGCCGCAGTCGGGATCCGACGCGCTTGCGGCGAAGACCATGGCCGTGCTCTCCGCCGATGGCCGGCACTACCTGCTCACCGGGCAGAAGATGTGGATCACCAACGGCGGCTTTGCCGACCTGTTCACCATCTTCGCCAAGGTCGACGGCCAGAAATTCACGGCCTTCCTTGTCGAGCGCGGCATGGGCGTGGTGAGCGGACCAGACGAGAAGAAGCTCGGCCTCGACGGCTCGTCCACCACGGCCCTGATGCTGGACGAGGTCCGGGTGCCGGTCGAGAACGTGCTGGGGACCATCGGCGAAGGCCACAAGGTCGCGTTCAACATCCTGAATCTCGGCCGCGTCAAGCTGGGCGCGCGCAACATGTCGTGCGCCAGGCAGGCGCTCGCCAACGCGACCGAGTACGCGCGCCAGCGCCGGCAGTTCGGGAGGGCCATCGCCGAGTTCGGCCTGATCAAGCAGAAGCTGGCCGAGATGGCGATCCGCTGCTTCGTCGGCGATGCCATGGTCTATCGCGCCATCGGCGAGGTCGACCGCGCCCTCGGCGCGGTCGACCCGGCGGACTCGATCGCGGTCCTCAAGACGATCGAAGGGTTCGCCGTCGAGTGCTCGATCAACAAGGTCTTCACCAGCGAAGCGCTGGCGTACGTGGTCGACGAGGCGCTGCAGGTCTTCGGCGGCAACGGCTACTCGCGCGAGTTTCCAGCGGAGCGAGCCTACCGGGATGCGCGCATCACCCGCATCTACGAAGGCACGAACGAAATCAACCGGTTGCTCATCCCGACGCGCCTGGTCAAACGGGGCCTTCCCGCGCGGCGTGTCGACCCGATCCCCTCGGGCCGCCTGGCGGGCGAGCGGGCGTTGGCCGAGACGGCCAAGAGCCTGGTCGTCGAGACGCTGGACGGGCTGGCCGCGGCGTACGGCGAAGGCCTCCGCGAGTACCAGGAACTGCTCGGACATATCGCGGATATCCTGATCGACGTGTACGCGATCGAGAGTGCCGTGGGTCGTGCCGAGAAGCTCGGACACCGGGCGGGTCCGACGTCCGAGGTGGCGCTCGACATCGCACGCGTGTTTGCGGCCGATGCCGCCGATCGGATCGTCCACTCGACGCGGCAGATCATGCGGTCGTGCCACGTCGGAGAGTCGCGCGAATCGACCTCTCGTCTGCTCGAACCGATTCGCGACTTCCCCGGTGTCGATGCCGTCGCCGCGCGGCGACGAATCGCCGACGCGGTCATCAGCGGCACACCGAATCGAGTACTTGGATAGTCGGGCCACGACCTGGTGGGTCCGCTCAGCCCTCGCGGATTCCGATTGACGAAGCTTCAGACGTCGCGCTAGTGTCTGTCTCTTATACACATCTCCGAGCCCAAGAGACTAGGCATGATCTCGTATGC
>CAZCEL010000492.1:0-3734 GCA_964497175.1 uncultured Bifidobacteriaceae bacterium | reverse complement strand
TGTCCCGCGTGCACTGCAAACGGCCACGGTAAACTGAATACGCTAATCAATTACATATCTCCGAGGCGGACTATGGCCAGTCCTCTCGTGTGGTGGCCGTTTTCTGAAGGGGGTTGCGATGGGCGAACGACAGCGGACTCCACGTCGTGCAGTTGTCATCGCGGCCCTGGTGGCGGGGCTGGTGTCGGCCCTGCACGCTGGCCAGGCCACGACAAGGGGAACACCGGCGGCGAGAACGGGGATGGCGAAGTCCTCACCGCCACGCCTGCCCGATGGGCGCCCCGAGCTGCACGGTGTGTGGAGCTTTGCGAACGCGACGCCCCTGCAGCGGCCCGCCGAGTTGGCGGGGAAAGCCGTCCTGACCGACGAGGAGGCGGCCGAATTCGAACGCAAGCTCGCCAAGGGCGGATGCCGCATCATCCGCTGTGATGGCAGCGCGCAGGCGACGCTCGAAACCGCCTACAACGACGAGTGGTTCGACTGGGGCAGCCGGCTCGTGCTGAACCGGACGTCGCTGATCGTCGATCCCCCTGACGGCCAGATGCCGGCGTTGACGCCGGCGGCGCAGAAGCGAAGAGCATCCGCACCTGCGTTGGGCCGCTCGGCGGACGGTCCGGAAAGCCGCAGCCTCGCGGACCGCTGCCTCGTCGGGTTCAATGCGGGGCCTCCGCTGACCCCAAGCGCCTACAACAACAATCTCCAGATCTTCCAGGCGCAGGACCACATCGTGCTGTTCACCGAGATGATCCACAACGCGCGCATCGTTCCACTCGGCGCGCGTCCGCATCTTCCCTCCGCGATCCGGCAGTGGTCGGGCGATTCGCGCGGCCGCTGGGAGGGCGACACGTTAGTGATCGAGACCACGAACTTCAGGGCGGAGACGGCGCCCGGCGGCGGCGACCCGGCGGTTGCCAGGCTGGTCGAGCGTCTGACCCGGGTCGACCGCACGATCCTCATGTACGAGTACACGATGAACGATCCGGCCATCTGGACGCGGCCGTGGACCGTGCAGGTGCCGATGACGAGGAGCGACGAACCGATCTACGAGTACGCGTGCCATGAGGGCAACTACGCGATGCCCAACCTGCTCAGCGCCGCGCGGGCCGAGGAGAGGAGGTGGTGACGCAGCGGATCGAGCGGAGCGTCATCATCAGCGCGAGCCCGGCCGCGGTATGGGAGAGCCTGACCACTCCCAGCCTGATGAAGCAGTGGATGGCCGAGCCGCGGATGGCGGTCGAGGTCGTCACCGACTGGACCGAGGGCGGTCCCATCGTCATCCGGGGCTTCCACATCGTGCGGTTCGAGAACAGAGGGACGGTCCTGCGCTTCGAGCCGAATGCCGTTCTTCGATACAGCCACCTCAGCTCAATGTCGAGGCTGCCAGACAAGCCGGAGAACTATTCGATCGTCGAGTTCAGGCTGGCGCCTGCCGACGGTCGCACGTCGCTGACGGTGACCCTCAGCGGTTTCCCCACGGAAGCCATCCTCAAGCACCACGACTTCTACTGGCGGGTGACGGTCCAGATCCTGAAGCAGTTCGTAGAGGCGGCTGGGCAAGCCACCGCACGAGGATGATTCGCGCGGTCTCGAGCTCGAAACCGCGCTGGCTTTATTCCTGTCGCAGCACGCGCATCGGTTGCTCGAGGGCCGCGCGAGCCGCGGGGACGAGCGACGCAAGCGCAGCGACAGCGAGCACGAGAAGCACGACGGCCGCCAGCGTCATGGGATCGGCGGGCGACACGCCATAGAGCATGCCCGACAACAGGTGGTTGAAGGCTGTCGACAGCACAAGACCGGCAACGCAGGCCAGAGCCGCTATCCGCAGCGCCTCGAGCACGTAGCGTCGAACGATGTCGCCACGGCGGGCGCCGAGCGCCAGCCGCAGGCCCACCTCACGCCGACGCAGGCTGACCACGTAGCTCAGGGTTCCATACAGACCCACACAGGCCAACGACAGAGAGGTTGCGGCGAAGGACGCCAGCAGCAGTGTGCGCAGGCGATTCTCCGCGTACGCATCACCGATCCACTCTTCCAGCGGCGCCAGGTCGTAGACCGACCGAAGCGGTTCCAGTTCCTTGACCTTGAGGCGGACGGCCGCGGCCATCGCCATCGGGTCGCCGCGTGTCCGCAGATGGAAGACACGGAAGGGCTGAGCCGGAAAGCCGCAGAAGTAGACGGTCGGCGCCGGTTCCAGATCGAGGCCGCGTTCGCGCGCGTCAGCGACGACGCCGACAATCCGGCTGCCGGGAGTCTGCGTGACTGTTGCGCGACTGACTTTGAGGCTGGAGCCGACTGCGGACGGGCCCGATAGATAGCGATCCACGAACCGGCGATTCACCATCAGCTGCCCCGGCTCGCCAGGCGGTGTCAGCCGGCAGAGCTCACCGGCCGCCACCGGAATGCGGAGCGTCGCGAAGTAGCTGGGCGAAACCTCGGTGCTTTCGGCGAGCATGCGCGGTTCCGTGCCGGCTCGGCCCTCGACCAGCTCGAACTCCTGCTGGAACTGCGTCGGCACTCCGGGCGGCGTCACCGACGTGGCTGCCGACTGGATCCCAGGCAGGGACCGCAGTCCTTCGAGAAGGCGATCGATCTGCTGGGTCACGCGGGCCCGGTCTCCGCTTTCGGCCCATTGGGCGCTCACGCGGAAGCTGAGGACCCCACTCGGGTCGAATCCCGGATCGACCCGCGACAGCTCCTGAAAGCTGCGAAGCAGCAGGCCCGCTCCGGCGAGCAGCATGACCGAGAGCGCCATCTGGCTGCCGACGAGCAGCCACTGCAGCGCGTGGCGGGTGGACACCTGCGCCCGGCCCGCATCAGCGAGCGTCGGGGGGCCGCCGTGGCGAGTGCTCCACAGGCCTGGGAACACTCCGCACAACAACGCCACCGCTACCGCGCAGCCCAGCGTGTAGAGCAGTATCCAGCCGTCGAGGGTGATCTCGTCCGATCGCGGGAGAGAGGGAAGCGTGCGGAGCGCCGCGGCCGTGCCGGCAGCGACAAGCAGACCCGCGAGGGCGCCGGCGACCGCGAGGACGGCCGTCTCGGTCAGCATCTGAGCCGTGACCGCGGCCCTGGACGCGCCAAGCGAGGCACGCACGGCGATTTCCTGCTGCCGCTTCGTGCCGCGAGCCAGCAGCAGCGCGGCGACGTTCGTGCAGGCGATGAGCAACAGAGCGGAAACGGCGCCGAACAACAGCCACAGCGACCCGCGTGTGCCGCCAACCACGGTCTCCTTGAGCGGCAGAATCTGGACGCCGATCTCCTTGTCCGTGTCGGGGTACTGCGCAGAGAGCTGCGCCTGGACGACAGCGAGATCGGCCCGCGCCTGGTCCCGCGTCACGGCGGGCTTGAGGCGGCCAACGCCGATGTACCACGTGACGAGACGGGACCGCGCGACCCGGTCCGACCGTGTGGGAAACCAGAGGTCCACGTTCCGGTCCGGGAAGCGGAACGACGCAGGTAGGACGCCGACGATCGAGAAGGACTGATCCCGAATTCGGACAGTACGGTCCAGCACGCGTGGGTCCGCGTCCAGCCGGCGGCGCCAGTACCGATCGCTCGTCACGACGACGGGTGGCGCGCCCTCCTGATGATCGGCCGCCTGCAGACCCCGGCCCAACGCCGGCGCGACGGCCCACACCGCGAAAAAGCGCGGCGCCACCGACGCCCGCCGGACCTGCTCGGGCAGGTCCTGTCTCTTATACACATCTCCGAGCCCACGAGACTAGGCATGATCT
>CAZCEL010000491.1:0-3773 GCA_964497175.1 uncultured Bifidobacteriaceae bacterium | reverse complement strand
GCGATGTCGTCGACGACGTGACGCGTTTCGGCGGCTTTGGGATCGTGGCACATCCGGACTCGCCGAAGGCCGAGCTGCGCTGGCGCGAATGGACGGCGCCTTTCGACGGCGTCGAGATCGCCAACCTGGACACGGGCTGGCGGGTTCACCTAGCAGCCCCAGGCTGGCGGTCGAAGGCTCGTCTGCTGTCGGCCCTCCTCTCGTACCCCCTTCGGCCGAGCGAGACGATCGCCGCGCTGCTGACCGAATCCAGCGAGCTTGCAGCGCGTTGGGAATCGCTGACGCGACGACGCCGCGTTGTCGCCGTCGCCGGCTCCGATGCGCACGCCAACCTCGCGTTTCGAAGTGCCGATCCAGGCCGCAGTGCTGTCTCGCTGCCGCTGCCGGGGTACGAAGCGTCACTTCGCGCGCTGACCGTGCACGTCCGGCCCAGCGGGCCGCTCACCGGAAGCGCCGTAGACGATGCGCGGCGATTGACCGAGGGCCTTCGCGCGGGCCATGTCTATACGGCCTTCGGGGGCCTGGCGCGTCCTGCTTCCTTCGAGTTTACGGCGACCAATGGAACCACAGATGTCGAAGCAGGCGATGAACTGCGGACCGGCGGCGCGGCGGTGACGCTGCGCGTCCGTTCCAACCGGCCTCCCGGGTTTACCTCCTCAGTCTGGAAGGGCAGTCAGCTTCTGGCGGCCGATCGCCCGGAGTCGGAGTTCACCCTTCAGACGACCGGTGCGCCCGCCGTGTACCGGGTCGAGGTTCGAGCGGGGAGCGGTCTGGCAGCCCCCCGCTGGATCGTCAGCAATCCCATCTACATCCGAGACGACGCCGGTCCGGACCGCGCGGCGCCGCGCCCGCCCGCTCGTGAAGCGTCGCCGCTCTTTGACGGGCGCTCGACCTCGGGCTGGACGGTCGAACAGGATCCGACCTCCGTTGGCGCGCTCGATGTGACCCCACGCGTGGACGGGACCGAACTGCGGCTGCGGTACGGCCTGTCGGGAGGAACCGAGGTCGGTCAGTTTGTCGCCGCGGTCGTCGGAACGCCCGGAGGGATCGGACTCGCGAACCGTCTGGTCCTCACAGCGCGCGCCGAACGCCCGATGCGGATCTCTGTCCAGGCCCGGGCCGAGGTTCCCGGGGGAACGCCCGAACGATGGCAACGCTCCGTGCACCTGGATGGTACCGACCGCGAGCGCACGGTCTTTTTCGAGGACATGACGCCAATCGGCGTCACGAGCACATGGCGCCCGCCCGTGGACCGAGTCCGAGCCATCATGTTCGTTGTCGACACTACGAACAGCCGACCGGGCGCGGCGGGTCGGCTGTGGATCAGAACTCCCACACTACAGCGCTGAGAAAGCGAGCCTGGCAGCCGGCGAGTAGATGGCTGCTCAGGTGCGCACGGTCAGCACGAGATAGCCAGCCGCAGCGCCGAACAGGATATTGGGCGCCCATGCTGCCAGCACCGGCGACATGACGCCTGCGGCGCCGAGTGCACCTGACACGCTCAGCATCAACCAGTAGGTGATTGCCAGAACCAGGCCGGTGCCGATGCCGTACAGGGCCCCGCGCCGGCCCGTGGTGACGGCGAAGGGCACGGCCAGCAGCGTCATGATGACGGTAACGAAGGGGAACGCCAGCTTCCGCTGGAGCGCCACCATCTGCGGCACAACGTTGGCGCCGCTGGCGCGGAGCCGCGTCACATGGTCCCGCAGTTGCGCGTACGTCATCATCTCAGCCAGCGGCTCATCGGTCTTGAAGTAGCTGGGGGAGTCCAACGTGAGCACGCCCGTCTCAAACTGGGTGAATTTCACGATAGCCTTCCGGCCCACTGGTGGCCGGGCCGGGCTCAGGTCCCGCGTCCAGCCGCGGCGGCCCTGCCAGGAGGACGTCGCGCCCTCCTCGCCCGCGTCTCGCACGAAGGTCGTGTCGGTCGAGTGCGTGATCGCGCTGAGTCGCCATGCCCGCTGATCCATGCGGTACAGCCACAGACCTGAGAAACGGTTGGACTCGGCGTCGAACACGTCGTAGTGGTACAGGTCGCCGTTTGTGCCGACCATCCAGCGCCGATTCGCGGCCGACGCCAGCGGGGCCCATCGACGCATGATGCGCTCCAGCCGGTCGGCCTCCCGATTGGCCTGTGCGAGTACGCGCTCCTGCATCAGGAAGAGCACGCCGCTGGCGGCCAGGCCAAACACGATCAGCGGGGCCGCCGTCCGATACAGGCTGATTCCACAGGCCCGCATGACGAGCAGCTCACTGTTCTTGGTCAGCGCGCCGACAGTGACCAGCGTCGAAACGAGCACCGCCATCGGAATCACGTAGTACACGAACTGCGGCGTGCGGAAATAGAAGAAGCGCAGCAGCATCGTCGACGTGGCCTCACCGCGGAACAGCTTGTCGGCCAGGTCGATGAACGTCGAGATGTAGAAGACGCCGAGAAGCGAGAATACGCCGAGCGCCATGATCCTCAGGTATTCCCGCGACACGTACACGTCGAGCAGCCTCGGGCGTGGCAGCCCCAGGCGCGGGACGCGGACGACGATCACAAGACTCGGCCGTCCGGCTCCCCCTGACGAAGGCCGTGGTCCCGCCACCTCCGGCGCCCTTTCCCGAGAGGCCCACCACCGCAAGGCGGCCACGCGAAACGGTCGAGGCTCGTTGGCGACGGGGGCGCGCTGCCACGACAGCAGGACGATGGCTGCGACCCCCATGATGATGTTGGGAACCCAGGGCGCCCACTCGGGGCTGAACTGCCCGCCCTGCGCCGCCGCTCGAGCGCCCCAGAGCAACACGTAGTAGGTGAAGATGACGCCGAAGCCGAGAGCAAAGCTCGCGAGCCTGCCATCCTTGCGGTTGCTCACCCCAAGTGCCAGCCCCATCAGCACCAGGATGGGGCAGGTGAGCGGGAGTGACAGCTTCTGCTGGAACATGAAGCGCTCGGCGTAGGCTGGCTGATTGCTGGCGGCGGCTTTGGCGATCTGCTCGCGAAGGTCGGCCAACGTCAGTTCCGCAGGCCCCCTGGGTGGCGGGCGCTTGAACACGGTCGACGGGTCGAGCGTGATGAGCACGCTCTCGAAGGAAGTCTCCTCGTAGTCTCCCGGCCGGTCGGTGTGCGTGATGTGGGACGTGCCATTCACCAGCTCGACCTGCACCACCTGCTGCACGGGGTCGAGCCGGATCTGTCCCTGTCGGGCCAGATAGACCCGCATCTGGTTTGGTGCCGCCGTATCCGCGAGAAACACGTCGGCCCAGCCGCCTTCCGGCGGGAGGTCCCGCACGTAGATGACCTTGTCCGGAAAGTCGTCGTAGAACACTCTCGGCTTGACCTTGGTCTCCACGCGCGTGGCGAGCTCCACGTACACGATCTCTCGGAACGTCTGGTTGGCGTTGGGCAGCGCGACGACGGTCTCGTACGCGGTCGCCGCCGTACCGAGCGCGCCAATCACCACAAGGGGCCCTAGCAGCCGCAGCCGGCTGACGCCGCAGGCCTGCAGCGCGACGAACTCCCGGTCGGCCGACAGGCGGCCGAAGGCGACGAGGATGCCCAGGAGGATGGCCATCGGAATCGTGAGGCTGAGGGCCTGGGGCAGCAGTGTCACCAGCAGCCTGACGATGATGGACCACTCGAGGCCTGCGGCGATGTACTTCTCGCCCTCCACGAGAATGGGCGGCAGCTCCAGCAGGAAGGTCAGCGCCGTCAACCCAATCACGAAGGGCA
The DNA here is from genome assembly GCA_964497175.1 of uncultured Bifidobacteriaceae bacterium. GTDB lineage: Bacteria > Acidobacteriota > Vicinamibacteria > Vicinamibacterales > CAVVIG01 > CAZCEL01. Next base: position 58 of record CAZCEL010000491.1, on the reverse strand, counting down.
GCGCGATCTCGCGGATGAGATAGCGGTCGAGAATCACAGCCGCTCTATCATCCCCGAT
>CAZCEL010000490.1:0-3773 GCA_964497175.1 uncultured Bifidobacteriaceae bacterium | reverse complement strand
CCTCTCGGTGGTCTCGGTATCATTCTAATAGCCACGCGGTCCGAAGCCGTCGCCGTCGTCGACGACCGGGGGCGGGTGGCAGGCGTGTTGACCGTCGCGTCGGTGCTGCAATGGGCGGCCGACGGAGGAGGCGACGCGCGTGCGCCGATCGGCCATCTTCCGATCTCCATCGCCCCGCCGCCGACCGTTCGTCCGGACGCATCGCTGAGTGACGGAGTCCTGGCCATGGGCGCGTCCGGCGCCGAGGCGCTCGCCGTCACGCACGACGGCACGCGCGAGGGCCAGCTTCAGGCGCTCGTCACCGCCCGCGATCTGACGCCGCTCTTCGGAGAGCATCCGGTCGGCCTTCTTTCGGAGATCGAGCGGGCCGAGGGGATCGCCCAACTGCGCGCGATCAACCGCCGCGCGCGCGCCTTCGCCCTCGCACATCTGCACGACCCCTCGTCGGTCGAGTGGCTGGCCAGGCTCGTCCACCTCGTGGACCGAGCCATCCTCGCGCGCCTTGTGAGCATGGCGGGCGGGGGGAAGACCTCCTTCTGCTGGTGCTTCGCTGGATCGTCGGGCCGCGAAGAGGCGCTGACGACGCTTGCACCTCACCCTGTGGTCCTCGTCGAGCGCGAGGAGCAGCGGGACCGCGCGCTGCAGACGTACCTGCGGGTGCTCGAAGCGTTGCTCGAGTGCGACTACCTTCCCCGTGCCTCACCCTCGTTCGAATCCAGCTTCTACGTCGCCTCCGTGCCTGAGTGGAAGACGCGCTTCCGCCAGTGGATCGGCGATCCCGTCCGCCAGCAGATGTACCGTGCCCGCACGCTGTTCGACATGCGCACCGTCATGGGCCCGCGTTCGTCGTGGGAGCAGATCGAGACGGAGATCCTCTCCGCGGTGGATCGCGACTTTGTACGCATCCTCGCCAATGACTGTCTGGCCACGCTGCCGCCGCTGACCTTCTTCCAGGACGCGGTCATCGATCACGGGGGTGAGCACGTCGCGACCTTCCGGCTGGAACACTCGGCGCTCAGACCGCTCGTCGACGTGGGACGGGTGTTCGGCGTCGCGACCGGCGCCTGCCTCGGACGATCCACGCTCGACCGATTCGCCAGCGCGCGCGCCCGGCTCCCCGAGCATCGGGCGATCTTCCGGGAAGCGTCCGACACGCTGCGCATCGTGCTCGGGCAGCAGGCGCGCGTCGGCATCAGTCAGGGCACCGACGGATCCGATCTGCCGCCGGCGCTCCTCAGCAGCTACGACCGTCGAGTCCTGAAGGGCGGATTCCGGTCGATCGTCCGCCTGCTCGAGTTCACCAGCGATCCGGCCTGGCTCGATCAACTATGACCGCTCCCGCGCCGATCGAGCGGTATCGCCGCCACTTTCGCGCGACGTGGCCCGACACGGCCCCCATCGACACCGTGCGGTTCGTTGTTCTGGACCTGGAGACCACCGGGCTCAATCCCGCCACCGACGCCATCGTCACCATCGGGGCCGTTGGCGTGCTGGGCGGCGACATCCTGCTGGAGGACTCGTTTTCCGCGCTGCTGAAGGTCGGGCAGAACACGTCGGCCGTGACCGTGCACGGCGTCACGCGCGATCAGAGCCTCAAGGGGCTGGACGAGATCGTCGCGCTGGAGCGGTTTCTGGAGTACCTGAAGGACGGCGTGATCGTCGGACATCACATCGGCCACGACATCACCGCACTCGGCGCCGCGTGCGACCGTCACTGGGGCGCCGCGCTCCTCAATCGCAGCCTGGATACGATGGACCTGACGCTCCATCTCGAGCGAGACGGCGCGTTTGCCGGCTACCCGGCCATCCGGCGCTTCACGCTCGATGCTCTCAGCGAGATGTTCGGCGTCGTGCCGCACGATCGGCACACGGCGGCGGGGGATGCCTTCATCACGGCGCAGGTGTTCCTGCGGCTGGTACGCCTGGCGTCAAGGTTCGGCCGCGGCACGCTCGGCCCGATCTCGGAGCCGTTTGTGGTCGAGCCCGTGGCCTGAATCTGCGGGCTCACGACCTGCGACCCGGGAACGACGGATCTGGAGCGTCCACTTTGTGCAGCTGATGTTCGGGATTTGGATGTCGGTCTCCCATGGGGGCATTGGAGTCTTCGGCAGGGTGGAGGCGGGCTCCCGTGGCTTTCGGTAATGTTGAAACAGGCCGTCAGCGAGGACAGGGATCTGCGGGGTTGAATCGCCCCCAGACTGAATCCCCCCTATCGGTGTACTTCTCGAACGGCAGCGGATCGGGCGGCGACGCGAAGCGGACTCAGGTCGCGCGCCTGGATGAGACGCGCCTGGAGCAATCCGCACGGTCATGGCCACGGCTGGCTCATCGGAAAACGGCGGCGTCGCACAAAGGTCAGCTTCTCGTCCGACACGGCCAAGTTCTCGCCCTGGCTCATGCCACTCACCTGATGGGACGATACAAGAGGCAACAGCGACAGCCTCGGTCAAGGAAAGTGAACCATGAGTACTCTCGATCGTCCGGAGGATCGCCGGTTGACGTCGGTCGCGGGTCAGATCGAGCGCCGCAAGAGTCTCCGACTCGAAGTCCTCGGACGGATCAATGGGGTGCTGGTAGTCTTGGAGTTGCCCGTCACGTTGGTTGACATCAGTCGGGGCGGCTTCATGATGCGGGCCGCGCGCCCGCTCGCGGTAGATTCAACCCACCAGGTTCGGTTCATCTGGAACCGCCACCCGCCGATCGTGCTGGCCGGCCGCGTCGTCCGTGTGCTGCGGACGAGCGGCGGCGCGGCCGAACGCTGGATGATGGGGCTGGAGTTCGTCGATGCCAGCCAGCCAGCGGTCACGCGCGACATCAATGCCCTCCTTCAGGTCGTCCAGCCTACGTAGGGGACACGAAGTGATCGTCCTGGTCGGAGTTTGACCAGCCGCCGCGGGCTTGGATTGCGACTCGTGCGTGAGTTCCAGTACTACTGCGAGGTGATGCTTGCCGTGTACACGCCGGCTGTGGGTCGTGGTAAGCTGCCGCTGATTGCTTGGAGGTCCCCGATGCGAAGCAACCTTCCTTCGTCGGTCGCTCTGGTGGTGGCGGGCTGTCTGCTTGCCGGCACGGCCCACGCTCAGGTGATCAAGGACACCGTTCCCGGGATCAGAAATCTGGCGCGCATCGAGTCCACCGTGGCGTGCGCGGGTGCGATCACGCCCGACTCGGTGCCCGCGATCCGCAAGATGGGCTTTAGTTCCATCATCAACCTCCGTCTGGCGAGCGAGCCAGGGGCCGATATCGAGGCGCACCAGACCGCAGCAAAGGCCGCCGGCATCAAGTACGTTCACATCCCGTTCAGCGCGACGAACCCGGATCCTGCAGCCGTCGATGCCTTCCTGAAAGCCATCGTGGCGCCGGACGTGGCACCAGCGTTCATCCATTGAGCGGGCGGAAGCAGAGCCGCCGGGATGTGGCTCGTGAAGCGCGCGATCGTGGACGGCTGGGACGTGAACCGGGCGCTCGAAGAGGCCACCGCGCTCGGGCTGACGAATGAAGCCATGAAGCAGTTCTTCCTCGAACAGATCCGCCAGCGCAAGCGCTGAGACACCAGCATCGCAGTCGCCCAGGGCGGACGCGAGCGACGTCGTGTGGAACAGAGGCTCGCCTCAGACGGGCCGGTACACCCCGATTCCCGACGATGACAGCCCCAGCGAGCGCTGGAAGACGATTCGATAGCTTTCGAGCGTTCCATCACGCTGGAACTGGTCGGCGCCACCCCACAGGTACAATTGAAAGAGTCGATATACGGCCTCTCCGAAGCGAGGGAC
>CAZCEL010000489.1:0-3786 GCA_964497175.1 uncultured Bifidobacteriaceae bacterium | reverse complement strand
GCCGGCACTCCGATCGTGCGGCGCATCGCCGTGTGGCTCGCGGGCCACGGCGTCACGAATCTCGTGCTGAACCTGCATCACCTGCCCCACACGATCACCGGCGTGGTCGGCGATGGGAGCGATCTCGGCGTGCGCGTCCGGTACTCGTGGGAGCAGCACGGGGTGCTCGGCACGGCCGGCGGGCCACGCCACGCGCTGCCGCTCCTCGGCGCGGACCCGTTCTTCCTGATCAACGGCGACACGCTCACCGACGTGGATCTGGACGCGGTGGCGGCCGCGCACCTCGCGTCCGATGCGCTCGTCACGCTGGTGGTCGTGCCCAACCGCGAACCCGGCCGCTACGGCGGCATCATCGTGAGCGAGGGGCGCGTGCGCGGCTTCGTGGCGCGGGGCGAGGCTGCGCAGCAGTCGTTTCACTTCGTGGGGGTCCAGGTCGTGCACGCCGATGTGTTTGCCGGCCTGCCCGACAACGTGTCGTCCAACTCGATTGGCGACGTGTACGACCGGCTGCTCGAACGTCGGCCTGGCAGCGTCCGGGCCTTCGCGTGCGATGCCGCATTCTGGGACGTCGGAACGCCCGGCGATTACTGGGCGACGTCGGCAGCGCTCTCCGGTGGCCTCGACGCCATCCCCTGCGGACGGGACGTGCACATCGCGGCGAGCGCTCGAGTCACCGGCTCGATCGTCTGGGACGGCGTACAGATAGGCGACTGCTCGGACATCGACCGGTGCATCGTGACCGACGGCGTGCATGTGCCGCCGGGAAGCTCGTTCAAACGCGCCAGCCTGGTGCGGACAGCCGACGGCTCGGTGACCTCGTTCCCCTTCCCTGAGGAGACCGAGCCGTGAGGGAGACAGTCGGAATCCCAATCGATCAACTGGAGGATCGAATCGGACGGTACCTGTCGGACCGCGGTCTCTCGACCAGCGATTCGACGGTCGTCCCGCTCACCGGCGATGCGTCCGATCGGCGGTACTTTCGAGTCCGATTCGGCGGCGACTCGATCGTACTGGCGCTCCACGCGGGACCGATCACGTTCCGGTCGCTGCCCTTCGCCAACGTCGCAGCGCTCCTCGGCCTGGTGCCGCTGCCGGTTCCGGCCATTCTCGGACACTCCGATCACCTGGGCATCGTCGAGCTGCAGGATCTGGGGGACGTGACTCTGCAGGCCCACCTCGGAGCGGCCAGCCCGGCCGAGCACATGGCGCTCTATCGGGAGGCCGTCGACTGCATCGACCGGCTCCAGCGCCGGGGCCGCGAACTGGCGTCGGACAGTTTCCTGCCGTACCGGACGGCCTTCGACGTCGAGAAGCTGACGTGGGAACTGAACTATTTCGTCAGCCACTTTCTCCAGTCGTACCGGGGCATTCACTTGTCACCCTCCGAGCGCCGGGCGCTCGACGAGGCTTGGGCGCCGATTGTGGCGGAACTGGCCGCCGAGCCCCGGGTGCTGTGCCATCGCGACTACCACAGCCGCAACCTGATGCTCCACGCGGGCTGTCTCCACATCATCGACTTCCAGGACGCGCGGCTTGGCCCGGAGACCTACGATCTGGTGTCGCTGCTGCGCGATTCATACGTGGACCTGGGAGAGGTGGAGGTCGAAGAGCTCATCGCCTATTTCCTGGCGCTGCGAGGCCGCTCGGCCAGGGACCGGGAGGCCTTCCGCTGGCACTTCGATCTGATGGCCGTGCAGCGGAACCTGAAGGCGCTCGGGACGTTTGGCTATCAGGCATCGTCGCGCGGCAACCCGGTCTACATCCAGTACATGCCGCGCACGCTCGAATACGTGCGGGCCAACCTCGCACGGTACGGGCGCTTCGACCGTCTACGCGACCTGCTGGCCGGTCACCTGGACGAGCTCCGCTAGCGAGACTTTCGCGGTGTACGGAAGTCGAACTAGAATTGCTGGTTCGCCCTGTGACTGGACCGCGCACATTCGGAATCTCGACGCACCTGCACCACAACGAGCGGCTGACCCGGGAGCACGTGGTAGAGATTGGCGCTCGTGGATTCGAGGCGGTCGAGGTGTTCGCCACTCGGACACACTTCGACTACCACAGCGAGGCCGCCGTGGCCGATCTGCAGCAATGGCTGGCCGAGGCTGGACTCAGCCTGCACGGCGTGCACGCGCCCATCGGCCAAGGGTTTGCCGCAGACCGCTGGGGCGCGCCGCTGACGCTGGCGAGCACCGACCCCGATCGCCGCGCACTCGCCCTGGCCGAGGCCGGGCAGGCCCTCCTCATCGCACGCCGGATCCCGTTCAAGGTGCTCGTGGCGCACATCGGCCTGCCACGCACGCAGTCGACCTCGGGACAGGACAACGACCTCGGGGCCGCCAGGCGCAGCATCGAGCACCTGAGTGATCGTGCCGCTCCCCTGGGCGTGCAGGTCGCAGTCGAAGTGATCCCGAACGAGCTCTCGCGGGCCGCCGACCTGGTCCGCTTCGTCGAGAACATGACCGAGGGATCCAACGTGGGCATCTGTCTGGACTTCGGCCACGTGCACATGGACGGCGACCTGGTCGACGCTATCGAGACGGTGGCCGAACATCTGGTGACGACGCACGTGCACGACAACAGGGGTCGGACCGACGACCACCTGGTGCCTTTCGAGGGCACGATCGACTGGCCGGCCGCGCTGACCGCCGTGCAGAAGGTAGGGTACGAGGGAACGCTGCTCTTGGAGATCGCGGCCCATGGCTCGGCGACTGACACCCTGGTCAAGGCACAGCGGGCACGCGAGCGCATGGAACGGCTCCTGGCGGTGCCGTGAGGGCGGCGGATGCACGTCTATATCGAGGACATCGGCAGGCACGAAGGCCAGCACGTCACCGTCAAGGGGTGGCTGCACAACCGTCGATCGAGCGGCAGGATTCACTTTCTGATCCTGCGTGACGGATCCGGATTCATTCAAGCCGTGATGTCGAAGGCCGCGGTCGGCGACGAGGCCTTCAGGGCCGCAGACCATCTGTCACAGGAAACGTCCCTTGTCGTGACCGGCGCGGTCCGGGCCGACGCCCGAGCGCCGGGCGGCTACGAGATCGACGTCCAGACGTTCGACGTGGTCGGAGAATCGCATGATTTTCCGATCCCGCCGAAGGAACACGGCGTCGACTATCTCCTGGACCGCCGGCATCTGTGGATCCGGAGCGAGCGCCAGCAGGCCATCCTCCGCATCCGCCACGAAATCGTCGACGCGATCAGGGACTTCTTCAACACGCGCGGCTTCATCCTGACCGACACTCCAGTCTTCACACCCGCAGCGTGCGAAGGCACGACGACGTTGTTCCCGGTGGACTACTTCGACGACCACAAGGCCTACCTGAGCCAGAGCGGCCAGCTGTACCTCGAGGCCACCGCGATGGCGCTGGGGCGCGTGTACGGATTCGGCCCGACGTTTCGGGCAGAGAAGTCGAAGACACGCCGGCACCTGACCGAGTTCTGGATGGTGGAGCCCGAAGTGGCCTACGCCGGCCTGCCCGACGTCATGGATCTGGCCGAGGAGCTCGTGGTGGCGGTCGTGGCTCGAGTCCTCGACAGGCGTCACAAGGAGCTCCGCGCGCTCGAGCGCGACACGAGCAGGCTTGAAGCCGTGCAGAAGCCGTTTCCGCGCGTCACCTACGACGAGGCTGTCTCCCTGCTGCAGGCAAAGGGGCTGCCGATCGAGTGGGGCGGTGATTTCGGCGGACCCGATGAGACCGCCTTGTCGGAGCATTTCGATCGACCGGTCATGGTGCACCGCTACCCTGCGGCAGTGAAGCCCTTCTACATGAAGCCCGACCC
>CAZCEL010000488.1:0-3807 GCA_964497175.1 uncultured Bifidobacteriaceae bacterium | reverse complement strand
GTGCGTTGGTGATGGCCAGGACGAGCGCGCTCGTCCCTCCGGGACCCGTGCGCCCGCGGCTGCCGGTGTTGAACGCCTGGAGCAGCTGCGCAAGGTTGTTCTGACCGGCTGCGCCACGCGGGGCGGAGGGTGGAGACGGAGCGGGCCGGCCCGCGGCGACGCCCGACGCGGGCTCTGCGCTCGCTGCCGCTCCGGCTGCCATTCTCGGCGGCGCGGATTGAACCGCATCGTTGACGTTGGCACCACGCGCTACCAGGGCCCGGGTCGCGGCCAGACTGCCCGCCCGCACCGCAAAGAGCAGGGCCGTGAACCCACCGTTCGACCGGGCGTTGACGTCCGCGCCCGCTTCGATCAACGCCGTCACCGTCTCCGGGTGATTCTCGGCGGCCGCCCACATGAGCGCCGTCTGCCCGCGCCACTGCTCCTTGACGCCGACCCTGGCGCCTCGTGCCAGCAGCATCCTGACCGTCTCGACTCTGCCCGTGCGCGCGGCCGTCATCAGAGCCGTCTCGCCTTCGGGCGACGTCGTATTCGGGTCGGCGCCCGCCTGCAGAAGCTTCTCGACGATCGCCGAGGTGCCGTTCGTGCAGGCGACGAGCAGCGGCGTGATGCCGTACCGGTTGGCGACCGTCACGTCGGCGCCCGCCTGGATGAGCAGGCCGACCGCCTCGATCTGGTCCCGCTGCACGGCCCAGTGCAGGGCGCTCGTGCCGTCGGTCTCGGTGGCGTTCGCGTCGGCGCGGGTCTTCAGGAGCGCGCGCAGCCTGGCCGTGTCGCCGCTCTTGACGGCGGCCACCACGGCCTGGTCGGCCTGTGCGGAGGTGGGGGGCGCCGCGAGGCCGGCCACAACGACACCCACGGCCGCGAACGACGCGACAAGGCGCGTGAGCGTCATGGCCACTAGACTCCCTGCAGCGGCTCGATCTGGAGCGTTCCGGTGGAATCTCCAAAGGTCTCGACATTCACGCCGACCTTGTCGAGGAGCGCCAGGTGGAGATTGTTCATCGGCGTGTCCTTCGGGAAGCGGAGGTGCCGCCCGCCCTTGAGCTGCACGGCGCCGCCGCCGACGACGACGAGCGGCAGATCGATGTGCGAGTGCTGATCGGAATTGCTCAGGCCGCTGCCCTGCAGAATCATGGAGTGATCGAGCAGCGTGCCGTCGCCGTCGGCCGTCTCGCGCAGCCTGCCGGCGAACCGCGCCAGCAACTCGACGTGGTACGTGTTGATCTTGGCGCCTTTGGCGAGCTTCACCGGATCGTTCTGGTGATGGGAGATGGAGTGGTGTGCCTCCGGCACGCCGAGGAACGGGTACGGCCGGTTCGTCTGCTCGCGGCCGAGCAGCAGCGTGAAGACCCGCGTGATGTCGGCCTGGAAGGCCAGGGCCGCCAGATCGAACATCAGCTTGGCGTGCTCGTCGTAGGACTCGGGCGCGCCAATGGGCCGATCGGGCAGGGCAATCGGCGACTCGCCGCTCTGTTTTTCGGCGACCCGGATACGGCGCTCGATTTCGCGCATCGAGTCCAGGTACTCCTCCACCTTCACCCGATCGCTCGCGCCGATCCTCGCCTGCAGACCTGAGATCGCCTCCTTGACCGAGTCGAGGATGCTGCGGTCCTCGCGGATCTGCGCGAGCCGCTCGGCAGGCGTCCCACCGTCGCCGAACATGCGCTCGAACACGACGCGCGGGTTCACTTCCATCGGCAGCGGGGTCGTCGGCGTCCGCCACGAGATGGTGTTCCAGTAGACACAGCTGTAGCCGTTGTCGCAGTTGCCGACGAGATAGTTCTGCTCGAGCGCCATCTCGATCGAGAGCAGCGGCGTGTCCGCCCCGAGCGCCCGTGCGGCGATCTGGTCGACCGTCGTGCCGGCCCGGACGTCGGCCCCTTCGGTCCGCTTCGGGTGCACGCCGCAGAGCCAGACGGTCTGGCCGCGGGAGTGCTCGCCGTTGCCGTCGCCCATCGACTCGGCCATCCGCTGGCTGAGGCCCGTCGGCACGATGACCTGGTCGCGGAACGGCGCGAGCGGGGCCAGTGTTGGCGACAGCTCGCCCAGATCGGGTCCTCCGCTCGCCGGCGTCCACGACGCCATCGTCGCGCCGTTGGGCGTGTAGACGAAACCGAGGCGGCGCACCGGGCGCGCGGGCGTCTTGGCGATGGCCGACAGGGCCGGCACCATCGCGTCGAGCAGCGGCAGGGCAATCGTGACCCCCATCCCGCGGAGGAACGTGCGTCGTGGCAGCGCGATCTTGGCGATGAACATCGTCAGCTCCTCATCTGAGTGTGCGAGTCAGTGCCCTGCCGCTGCGCTTACGGTCCGGGCGGGTGCGAGCGCCCTCCGCATCTGGAACGGCGTGCTCCGCGTGACTCCCAGGATCAGCGCCTGGAATCTGTACTCGCTCCCTGCGGCGTCGCGGACGATCCTCCGGACGGCCGGCGCATCGTAATAGTCGAGACCCCGACCGAGCGCGTAGGTCAGGAGCTTCTCCGTCACGGCGGTCGCGAACTGCTCGGGTCGCGTCAGCGCCCAGCGCCGCAGACCGGCAGGGCCCTCGAACTTCGTCCCGTCGGGAAGCGCCGCTGACGCGTCGATGACGGTGTCTCCATCGCGGACCCGCCACTGCCCCGTCGCATCGAAATTCTCGAGCGCAAAGCCCAGCGGGTCCATGCGCGCGTGGCAGCTCGCGCAGACCGGGTTGGTCCGATGCTGCTCCATCCGCTCGCGCAGCGACAGGACCTTGCCCCCGCGCGGCTTCTCGTCAAGCGGCGGTACGTTGGGCGGCGGGGGCGGAGGCGGCGCGCCCAGGACGTTGTCGAGGATCCACTTGCCCCGTCCGACGACCGTCGTGCGGTCGGCCAGCGAGGTGAGCGTGAGGAAGCTGCCCTGGCCAAGGAGCCCACGGCGGTTCTCGTCGGTGATGGCCACACGGCGGAAGTGGCTGCCATACACGTTGGGGAATCCGTAGTGCCTGGCGAGCCGCTCGTTGACGAACGTGTAGTCGGCCGTCAGGAAATCGAGCAGGCTCCGGTTCTCCCGAAGGACGGCCTGGAAGAACAGCTCCGTCTCGCGCCGGAAGTCCCGCCGGAGGTTCTCGCCGAAGTTGGGGAACAGAAATTCGTTGGGCGAGGCGCCCTCGAGCGTGCGCAGCTGCAGCCATTGACCCGCGAAGTTGGCCGACAGCGCCTCGGATTTCGGGTCGGCGATCATGCGCCGTACCTGCTGCTCCAGCACGCCTGGTTTGCGCAGCGTTCCCTTGGCCGCCGCATCGAGCAGCTCCTCGTCGGGAATGCTGCTCCAGAGAAAGAACGACAGTCGCGAGGCCAGCTCGAGATCGGCGATGGAGTACGCTGCGTCGGCGGCGGCACCGGCCGGGTCGGTCTCGATGCGGAAGAGAAAGTCGGGGCTCACGAGAAGCCGGCGAAGCGCCATCTCGATCCCACCGTCGAAGCCCGTCTTCTGGCGTCCTTCGTTGTAGAACCCGAGCAGCACGGAGAGGTCGTCGGCCGAGACAGGCCGCCGGTATGCGCGGCGCGCCAGCACGGACAACACCTGCCTCGCGCACTCGGCTTCGGCGACACGGCTGGACGGCCGACACACGAAGATGCGGTCGCGGCTGGGCGAGCGGTCGACGCCCTGAGCGTTGAACGGACCGGTGATCGTGACGCTCGCCACGCCAGGCTGCGTGCGCGGCGACCCTTCAGCGTGGGGCGCGAGGAACGGCTCACGGACGGATTCGACCAGCGCGGACGACTTCCTGACGAACGTGACGCTGACGACCGACTGGGAGCGGGTCACCGTCCCCTTTACCGC
>CAZCEL010000487.1:3135-3808 GCA_964497175.1 uncultured Bifidobacteriaceae bacterium | reverse complement strand
AGAGACAGGCGTCAGCAGCTTCTCCCGCTCGAGCACGGCGCGGGTGCGTTGACCGATCACCGACGCGTGCTCGTCGAATGTGGACACCAGCGGACGAATGGCGCGAAGGGCGGCCATGCCGGCCAGGGCGGCAGCACCCATGAGCACGGTCAGCAGGATCACGGCCGTGACGCCCTGCCCGCGGGCAAGAAACGTGACGGCCGTCGCGCACGCGAGCGCCGCGAGCACGAAAAACTGCCAAGGTCGCAGGCCGTGGCCGGCCTGGGCCTGCAGCCCCGCGTCGTCAACTGCGTCCATGAGAGTGTCGAGGCGTGTGCCGCTCAGTCGAGATTTCGGAGCTCATCGTCGAGCCGCCCGTCGAGCTCCGGCCCCGCAACCTCCGGGGACTCCGGTGCCTGGGCGCGCTGTCGCGACCATCGAACGGCAACCAGTCCCACGACAACGGCCGTGCTCGCCCCGAGCGTCCAGGGCAGGAGCCACGCGAGACGGCTGAAACCCTGGTCGAGGGGCGCGCCGAGCATTTCCTGGCTCCCATACATGGCCACGAATGCCTGGATGATCTCGTCGTGCGATTTTCCCTCGTCGATGAGCGCGGCCAGCTGCCCTCGCATCCGGTGCGAGGTCATGCAGGGATCCTTCTGTCTCTTATACACATCTCCGAGCCCACGAGACT
>CAZCEL010000487.1:0-3125 GCA_964497175.1 uncultured Bifidobacteriaceae bacterium | reverse complement strand
GGTCATACAGGGATCCTTCCGGCATTCCCCGATGTTGGCGTGGCCGCACGTTCCGCACGTGCAGACGATCTCGTGCTGCAGCTGGCGTTCGAGCTCGTTGCGTGCGTAGTAGGACGTCTGCGTATCGACGCTTGACGGCCCGCCCATCCCCTGCTGAGCCGTCAGGACCGCCCCGCTGGAGAGAAGCAGCCCGACCAGCAGTGCAGCCGTCGAGGCAGCCTCCGCGTCGAGCTTGCCTCCGACCTTCGTCGCGGCGAACGAATAGGCGCGCTCCGGCAGCAGCGCGATGCCCGTGCCGAACGCGAGCACGCCGAAGCCGAGCCAGATCCAGTTCACCAGCGGGTTGATGACCACCGAGAGCGGGGCCACCTGGGTGGCCGCCGTCGACGGATCATTGGACGGCATGGCCACATAGAGGTCTTCAGTAAACGTGCGGCGGATGCCGACTTCGGTGGTCGGCTCCTGCTCGTGCCCGCGAAACGCCCACTTGGCAGGGTAGAGGCTGGCGATCTGCCTGCCTCCCACGAAGACGCTGATGTAGGCCGTCATCATCTGCTTCTGGCCGTCGTCGTGGACCTTGATGCCGTCGTTTCTCAGCGTGTATCGTCCGATCGTGGCTTCTTCCCCCAGTTTCAGCGCGAGCTGCTTGTCGATCGAATACGCGCCTCCCGCAAACCCGAGAAAGATGAGCACCACGCCCAGGTGCACGATGTAGCCGCCGTACCGGCGCTTATTGCGTCCGACCAGGCCGATGAGCGCCGTCAGGAAGTCCGTGCCGGTGTTCTTGCGCCGCACGTTCGTGCCCCGCCAGTATTCCTGGACGATCGTGGCCGCCACGAGCGCACAGAGGGCGAAGCAGAGGCCGGAGGCCCAGAACCGGAGCCCGGCGACAGTGAGCGCCACGCCCGTGACCACTGCTGCCCCAATCGGCCACAAGAACTGCGTGCGCATGTTCCTGAGGGTCGACTTTCGCCACGCCAGCAGAGGACCAATCCCGGTCAGGAACAGCAGAATGAGTCCAATCGGAACCATCCACTTGTTGTAGAACGGCTCCGCAACGGTCAGCCGCGTGCCGGTCACCGCCTCGCTCAGCGTTGGGAACATCGTCGCGAAGAGGATGAAGAACGCGGCGAACAGCAGGATCCAGTTGTTCACGAGAAACGCGGCTTCACGCGACAGCCAGGAATCCAGTTCGTTTCGCGCCTTGAGGAGCGGGAGCCGGTAGATGACCAGGCCGAAGCTGAACGTCAGGATGACCACCATGAAACCGGTGAACAGCCACGCCAGCACCGGATCGGACCCGAACGCGTGCACGGACTGTACGACGCCGGACCGCGTCATGAAGGTACCAAAGATGGTCAGGAAGAACGCAACAATGACCAGCGTCACGTTCCAGACGCGAAGCATGCTGCGCCGCTCCTGCACCATGACGGAGTGGAGAAACGCCGTCGCCGGAAACCACGGCAGCAGGCCGGCGTTCTCGACGGGGTCCCAGAACCAGTAACCGCCCCAGCCGAGCTCCTCGTACGCCCAGATCATTCCGAGCGTCAGCCCCAGCGAGAGAAACAGCCAGCTCACCATCGTCCAGCGCCGAACCGCCCGCAGCCACGAGTCGTCGAGATGCCCGGTGATGAGCGCGGCAATCGCAAAGGCAAATGGGATGGTCAACCCGATGTAGCCGGTGTATAGGGCCGGAGGGTGGATGGCCATCCAGTAGTTCTGCAGGAGCGGATTGAGCCCTTCGCCCTCGGCGGGTGTCGAGCTCAGGAACGTCGTGAAGGGGTTGTTGTGCACGACCATCAGGTACAGGAAGAACATCTGCACCACCGAGATCGTGGCCACGACGTAGGGCATCAGTTCCCGATGCCGCTCGCGGTTCGTGTACACCGCGCTCGCGCCGAACACCGAGAGCAGGAAGACCCAGAACATGATCGAGCCCTCGAGCCCGCCCCAGAGAGCCGTGATCTTGTAGAAGAGCGGCTGGACCGTGTCCGAGGTGTGCGCGACGTACTTGATCGAGAAGTCGTTGGTGAGAAACGCGTTGACCATGACAGCCGACGCCGCCGTCATGAGTGCCGCAATGAGGTAGAACGAACCGATGCCGCTCTCGATCAGCCGACGGGAGCGGCGGCGGGCGCCGACCACCGACACCGTGGCCGCATAGCTGCACAGGACAAACGTGGACAGGAGCAGGAACGTGCCGAGCGAGGCCATCTAGCCAACCTTCTTGGCCGCCTCATATTTCGAGGGGCACTTGGCCATGATGCCGTCCTTTTCGACATGGAACTTGTCGCCGTCCAACCGCCCCTTCAGCACCACCTCGGCCTCTTCGCCGGGACGATCCCTGAACGTATCCGGCACGACACCCTGATAGGCGGCGTCCACGACGCGACCGTTGTTCTGCACCTTGAACCGGTACTCGAGCGTGTCGGGCTTGACCATAATCGAGTCGGCGACGACAAACCCGTGGAGCTGGAGGCGCTTGCCTTCCCACTCGACCGGACTCGTCATCACCTCGTCAACGTGCTTGTAGTACTCAGTGCCCTCGGCGAGGGTGGTCCACAGCAGGCCTCCGAACGCCAGGCCAAGCACGAGGACGGTCGCACCGATTCTGATATATCGATGTGTCATAAGGATTTCCGGGTAAGCTTCAGCGTCAAGGATAGCGCCTCGCCTGGCGGAGTGCAAGGAGGCTCGGCGTTATTCACTAGGACGCCGGAATTCACCTCGCGGTTCGCCAGCGCCCAGGGTCTCGAGCAGCCGGTACACGGCGGCCAGCGGCAGACCGACCACGTTCGCATAGGACCCCTCGATTCGCGATATGAAGCGGCCGGCCAGGCCTTGGATCGCATATCCGCCGGCCTTGTCCCGGCCTTCCCCGCTCGCCACGTACCAGGCGATCTCGCGGTCGCTCATCGCGTCGAACCACACCGCGGTGCGTTGGACCGTTCCCACCTCGGCGCTCAGGGTCCGCAGGCTCACGCCCGTCAACACCTCGTGAACACGGCCGGACAACTGCCTGAGCATGCCGGCCGCGTCAGCCTCGTCGCGGGGCTTCCCGAGAATGGCGTCGCCGGCGACCACCGCAGTATCCGCGGCCAGCACGACGAGCCCCCGGTCCTGCG
>CAZCEL010000486.1:0-3808 GCA_964497175.1 uncultured Bifidobacteriaceae bacterium | reverse complement strand
CCGCCGGATCGTCGGGCGGCAGATGGGCCAGATCGACGCGAGGCGTGGACGGCGAGGTCCCCGGGACATGGCCGTTCACCAGGGCGATGGCGTCCTCGAGGGCGGCCATCATCCCCAGCCCGAGCAAATCGACCTTTACGATCCCCATGTCGGCGCAGTCGTCCTTGTCCCACTGCACGACGACGCGGTCGGGCATGCTGGCGTTTTCGAGGGGCACGACGGCATCGAGCTGCCCCTGGCAGATCACCATCCCGCCGGAATGCTGGCCCAGGTGCCGCGGCAGGTCCTGCATCCGGCCCCAGAGATCGGCAAAGAGCCGCACGCGATCCGACTGCAGGTCCAGCCCGACCGTGGCGAGGTGGCGCGGCAGCGTCTCGGAGGGGTCGGCGAACTCGAACGAGTTCATGACCTTCGCCAGGCGATCGATCTGCGCCAAATCGAACCCGAGCACCTTGCCGACCTCGCGTGCGGCGCTTCGCCCGCGGTAGGTGATCACGTTGGCCGTCATCGCCGCGCCATGGCGGCCGTACTTTTCGTACACATGCTGGATGACGCGCTCGCGGCGATCCCCGCTCGGCAAATCGAGGTCGATGTCGGGCCACTCCCCGCGCTCCTCGGAGAGAAACCGCTCGAAGAGCAGATCCATGCCCACCGGATCGACGGCCGTGATGCCGAGGCTGTAGCACACGGCGCTGTTGGCCGCCGACCCGCGGCCCTGCACGAGGATGTCGTGCTGGCGGCAGAAATTCACGATGTCCCACACGATGAGGAAGTAGCCGGCCAGGTCGAGCTTCTCGATGAGGTCCAGCTCGCGCGCAATCTGGGCGCGCGCCCGATCGTGGTACGGCCGGTAGCGGTCGCGTGCGCCGACCTCCGTGATCCGGCGCAGGAAGGAGGCCTGGGTCTCGCCCGGCGGCACCGGATAATCCGGGAAGCGGTACCCGAGGGCCGCCATCGTGTACTGCACGCGACCTGCGAGCTCGACGGCGCCATCAATCGCCTGCGGCAGATCGTGAAAGAGCGCGGCCATCTCGCCGGGAGGCTTGAGGTAGCGCTCCGCGTTGGGCGCCAGGCGCCGGCCCGCGTGGGCAAGGTCGGTATGCTGGCCGATGCACGTCAACACGTCGAACAGCGGCCGCTCGGCCGGCGTCGCGAAGCGGACGCCGCCGGTCGCCACGACGGGCAGACGGAAGGCGTCGGCCATCGCGACCAGCGTCCGGATGTCGACTTCCTCGTCGCGCCGGAAGTGGCGCTGGATCTCGACGTACGTGCGATCGCGGCCGAAGATGCCGACCAGGCGATCGACCAGGCCGCCCACCCCGAAGCGGGGCGTGTCGAGCGCAGAGCGCCCGGCCAGGGCGATGAGCCCGCCGGTCGATCCCTCCAGCTCGTCGAGCGTGAGCGCGCCCTCGCCTTTGGGCGCGCCGAGCTTCATCCGCGTGATCAGCCGGCAGAGATTGCGGTAGCCCTCCGCCGTCTCACAAAGGACCGGCAGGAGGACGCGCCGGCGGGCTCCCGCGATGGTGAGCTCGGCCCCGATAATCGGCTTGAGGCCGGCCGCGACCGCCGCCTTATGGAAGCGCGGCGCGCCGTAGACGCCGTCGCGATCGAGGAGCGCAAGCGCCGGGTAGCCAAGATCCGCGGCCCGATCGACCAGGGCCTCGGGAAGCGATGCGCCCTGAAGAAAACTGAACGCGGATGCCGTATGGAGCTCGATGTAGGACACGACAATCGCCGCCTCATGCCCGTCAATCAACCATCCCATCGATGAACCAGCGCTCCCGGTCGCGATCCCGGAAGACGCGGTACACCGCGCCGTCGTCGAGCGCCACGTCCCACTCGTCGCGACTCCACGCACCCGTCGACCACCAGTCGCCCGAGGTGCGCCAGGGACCGGCCGACGACACCACCTGGCCGCCGGCGGCTCCGCGGCGGTCGGTCGTCACGCGGACAGGACGGGATCGATCGTCGACGAGCACGCGCGCGGGCACGGGCTGGCGGCACCGACGCAGCGCAGACATCACCCCCTCCGCCGGACGTGTCCCGGTCGCCGTCATTGCTGCGTGCCCTCCGCGCTCCCCCCTCGACGCGGCTGCCGTGTGATCGGCGGCGAAGGCCTGCATCTCGAACGCACCCGGGCGATGGGAATCGACCCTCCCGGGCGCTCCGATCCGGTCCTGCCCCATGAGCGCACCCAGACGCGCCAGCAGCGTGGCGATCTGCTCGGGCGAGGGGCGGGGGCGCGCGAAGAGCGTGTGCTGCAGCACACGGCCCGGCGTCGGCTCGATCGTGACGGTCACCCGATCGATGGCGGCCGGAGGCGGATGGTATTCGAGGTCGAGCAGCGCGAGCGTCCTGAGCGCCCGCACATCGCGTATCGGCGAGGGGAGCTGCAGCCGGCGGGCGTGCAGGTCCCTGGTGGTCAGCCGCAGCACGATGTGCAGCGCAGCCGCGCCGCGATCGCGGCGCTCGAGACGCGCCGACAACGGCTCGAGGAGCCGCGTCAACACGAACGAGAGCGGCTCGATCCCCTCGATCGGCCACTCCAGATCGAGCGACGCCTCGAATCGTTCGTCTGCGAGCGCCGGCACGAGCGGCCGGGCGTCTTCCCCGCGCGCGACGGCCTGCCACAGCAGCCCCTGCTGCCCGAGCCGGGCCGACAGATCGGACGAGGGCAACGCCGCCAGCTCACCAAGCGTGCGCACTCCCCATTCGAGCGGGACCGGGCCTCGTTCTGGCCGGCGAGATGCGCCCTCTCGACGCGTCCCGAATCCACGTTTCCTGGATCCTGTACGACGCGACGACTCGGAGAGAAGCACGCCCTGGTCGCGAAGGAGGTCGAGCATTGCGATGGGAACCAACCGAAGCGCTTCCGCTTCGCCGCCCCCCGGGACGACCGTCACGCCTGGACGGGCGAGCGCGAGCACCATGGCCGCCAGGCGCGTCGCAGCCACGGCCACGTGCGCCCGCACCCCGCGAGCGGCCGCCTCGCGCCGCAGCTCTTCGCCAATCGTGCGCGCGGATCCGAGCAGCCGCTCGAGACCGCTGACGTCGATCGTCACCAGACGATCGCCGTGCCGCTCGTAGCGGGGCGAGAACTGCTGCGCAATCTCGACGAGCACCAGACAGTCGGACCGACCGGCGGCTTGTCCATCAGCCTCGGCGCGCACAGGCTCAACCCCGACCGGCGGCGGGTGATACAGACACGCAAATAAGCAGCTGGTCATCTGATCATTCGCTCATCGTCGCAGTGCGACGGCGCCGTAGAGAAGGCGGCAGCCTGGTGCTCGAATCCCCGCGCCCGGGCGCGAATCACACGCACCTCGACATCGAGTCCCTCGTACAGCCTCGAGCCGAACCGGATTCCCGATCGCTCGCCGTTGCGCTGTCCTCCCACGCTCTTCTCGCCAGGCGTCCGGACCGTCCTGCCTACCTGCACCGTGAGACCCGCCGAGCTGCGCGCCATCGGGTCACGACCGACGAGCACGCACACCGTCTGGCTGCCCTCAACCATCCGCTGCAGGCGCAGCCATGTCGTGAACGGCAGCCGTCTCAACGCCTCGACCGGCGCTTCGCCGACATCGAACGCGACGAGGCCGAAATTGCCCGCCTGCAGCACCAGCGTCAGCGCTTTCACCACCTGGTCCATTGCCCGCTGGTTCATGTCGCGGCAGAAACCCGGATTCGTCACGACGTGCCCGCGGATCCACAGCAGGCGATCGAGATCCACGCCGGCCGCCACGGCCGACTCGACGTCGAGCATGTCGAGCCCGTCCACCAGTGCGACGAGCTCCCCGCGGGCCGTGGC
>CAZCEL010000485.1:0-3810 GCA_964497175.1 uncultured Bifidobacteriaceae bacterium | reverse complement strand
TGCCCGCGGGTGAGCCGCAGGCGGACCCGCGTGGTGCCGGCGGGGAGGGGGACGCAGCCACCTCTGCCGGCGGCTGCGCCTGTGCCTCGGGACCTTCCTGTTCAGCCGCGCGAGGGGAGGCCGACGCCGATCCGATGACAGCCACCACGCTGTTGACGGGAACGGTCTCGCCTTCCCTGGCGCGAATCTCGGTGACCACGCCCGCAACCGGTGACGGAATCTCCGCGTCCACTTTGTCGGTCGAGATTTCAAAGAGGGGCTCGTCCCGGTCGACCGCGTCCCCGACCTTCTTGATCCAGCGGACGATGGTTCCCTCGGCAATCGACTCGCCCATCTGGGGCATCACGACATCGGTAGGCATGGCAGTTTAGAGGTGGATAGCCGCCCCGTGAACGGCGTGCGCCGCCTCGCCAATGGCCTCGGCCATGGTCGGGTGCGCATGGATGGTGCGAATCAGCTCTTCGGCAGTGGTCTCGAGCCGCAAGGCGAGCGTGGCCTCGGCGACGAGCTCGGTCGAACGCGGCCCGATCATGTGCACGCCGAGCAGCTCGTCCAGAGGTTTGTCCGCGACGATCTTGACGAAGCCCTCGGTCTCGCCGGCCATCTTGGCCCGGCCGAGCACGCCGAAGGGAAAGGTGCCGACGGCCACGTCGTGGCCTCGCGCAGTCGCCTCCGCCTCGGTCAGTCCGACGCTTGCGATCTCGGGATCGCAGTACGTGCACGAGGGTACATGGTCGTAGTTCAGCGGCCGGGGCTCCAGCCCGGCGATCCGTTCGGCGGCTATGACGCCCTCGGCCGACGACACGTGGGCGAGCTGTGGATGCGCCGAGGCGCCCATCGTGATCACATCACCGATGGCCGAGATCCCGGGCACGTTGGTTCGGTAGAGCGGGTCCACACGGATGAAACCGCGGTCCATCTCGAGGCCCACGCGATCGGCGTCGAGGCCCGAGGTCACGGGACCTCGTCCGGCCGCCACGAGCAGGTAGTCGACGCGCGAAGCCTCTTCCCGTCCGTCGGCGAGCCGCACGTCGAGGTCGACACCCTCCCCTGCCACGGCCGCGCGTACGAGCGTGGCGCCGGTGTGCGACCGGATGCCCTGTCTGCGAAACGCCTTCTCGAGCTCAGCCGACACCGCGACGTCCTCGAGGGGCACCAGGCGCGGCAGGAGTTCCAGAATCGTGACCTCGCTCCCGAACCGCCTGAAGATGGAGGCGAACTCCACGCCGACGGCACCGCCGCCAAGAATGGCTACCGATCCCGGCACCTCTTGCAGGTGAATCGCCTCGTCGCTGGTGATGATGCGCACGCGATCGATGTCGACTCCCGGCACGCCGCGCGGCGCCGATCCGGTGGCGACGATGATCTCGCGGCGCGCGTGCAGCGTGGTGGCATCGCCGTCGTACACCTCGACACCGCCGCTCCCGGTCAGTCGCGCCGTCCCTCTGATCCAGTCGATCTTGTGCTTCTTGAACAGAAACTCGACGCCCTTTGCCAGACCGCTCACGATGCGATCCTTGCGGGCGTGCACCTGCGGCATGTCGATGGCAATCGACGCGTCGGGACCGGGCAGCTTGACCCCCCACGTGGCGGCCTGCTGAATGATCTTCAGGGCATGTGCGTGCTCGAGGAGCGCCTTCGTCGGGATGCAGCCCCACAGGAGGCAGGTGCCGCCGAGCGCCTTCTGCCGCTCGACCACCGCCACGGTCAATCCGAGCTGTGCGGCGCGAATCGCGGCGACATACCCTCCGGTCCCGGCACCGATCACGATCACGTCGTACTCGGTCGTCAAGGAGGGCGCCTCACGATTTCTTCAAGGACGACAGCGGCACAAATGCGGTCTGTCCCGGTCCCTCGGGTCGAGGCGGACGGACGCCGGCCTCCGAGATCCCGGTCTGGGTCTCGAGCCGCGCGATCTGCGAGCGCAGCTGCCCGCACTCGTAGCGAAGCTCCCAGTACGATTCGGAGAGCCGCTCGACACGCCGGGCGAGCCCCCGGGCGTGGACGAGCGCCCAGATCGCGAGCAGGAGGGCTCCTCCCGTCAGTAGCCACGCTGAAGTCGCCAAGCGAGGTACCTTAGCCAACGGCTTGCAACAGTGTCAACCGCCTGCCACAATACCGGCGGTTCGCAGATGCCCTGCAGATGAGCCCCAAGCCCAAGACCGTCCTTGTCGTGGACGACGACGAGGGGATGCGGGACACGCTGACGGCCATCCTCAAGCGCGACTACCGCGTCCTTCGAGTGGCCAGCGGTGAAGCGGGGCTCGCGGTTCTGTCCAAGGAGGACGTCGACCTCGTTCTGCTCGATGTCCGGCTGCCGGGCATCAGCGGCTTCGAGGTGCTGCGGATCGTCAAGGAAAACTACAGCCTGGTCGAGGTCATCATGATCTCGGCGATCACCGAAGTGGAGACGGCCGTGCAGGCGATGAAGCACGGCGCCTACCACTACATCACCAAGGATTTCGATTACGACCAGCTGCGCTCGCTCGTCCGCAACGCCGGCGAGCGCCAGGATCTCAACCGTCAGGTGCTGACCTTGTCGGCCCAGGTGGCCGACCAGTCCGAGCGTGAGTTCATCGTCGGGCCGAGCAAGACCACGCGGGACATCGTCGATCTGGTGCACAAGATCGCGAGGCTGCCGGCGACCGTGCTCATCCTGGGCGAGAGCGGAACGGGCAAGGAACTGCTCGCGCGTCTGATTCACCGCGAGGCCGGCGATCCCGACGCGCCGTTCATCGCGGTCAATCTGGCGGCCATTCCCCGCGAGCTGACCGAGAGCACGCTGTTTGGTCATGAGCGCGGCGCGTTCACCGGCGCCCATCGTCAGCAGCTCGGGAAGTTCGAGCTGGCCTCGGGCGGCACGCTGTTCCTCGACGAGGTCGGCGACCTGCGCCTCGAGCTCCAGGCGAAGCTCCTGCGCGCGATTCAGGAAGGCGAGATCGAGCGCGTGGGCGGCACCAAGCCAATCAAGACCGGGTTCCGCCTGATCACGGCCACCAACGTGGATCTGGACAAGGCCGTGAAGGAGGGCCGGTTCCGCGAGGATCTCTACTACCGCATCAACGTCATTCCGATCAAGCTGCCGCCGCTGCGCGATCGCGCGGACGACATCCCGCAGCTCGCCAGCTTCTTCCTCCAGCGGTACTGCGCCCGATTCCACAAGCGGGTCCACAGCATCACCGATCCCACGATGATGATGCTCAAGAAGTACTGGTGGCCCGGCAACATCCGCGAGCTCGAAAACCTCGTCGAGCGTCTTGTGGCCGTGAGTGACAAGGAATACATCTCGGAGGAGGATCTTCCTCTCGAATTTCACTTCGCCCAGCTCGAACCGGAGGGTGGCCGCACCAGGAGCCTGTTCGAGGAGGCGACCAACAAGTTCGAGCGGAACTTTATCCTCCGTGCGCTGGAAAAGTGCCACTGGAACGTCACCAACACGGCCGAGTATCTGGGCGTCCCGCTCAGCACGTTGAAATACAAGATGGACAAGCTGGATGTCCGGGAGCTTGCCCGCCGCCTTCGCGGGGCATAGCTGAGAGGCGGCAGTCTTCCGCGTAGTCGCCGATCGTGAATGGCCGGCCGTACGGAACGGAAAGCTGGCCGAGCGGGCCAACGATTCGTCGATCCCCTCAACCCCTGATCTCCCGGCGAGTTAGCCCGGCAGGATCGGGCTGGAGGCTCCGACCGCCCGGACAACTACTTGCCCTGTAAGCGGCGCGTGATCGCCGTCAGGGTCCGGGGCGGCCGCCCACCGATCGCACGATTCGCTCAGCAAATCGACGTGGACCGTCTCGCCGGCGGCCCGTGGAA
>CAZCEL010000484.1:0-3824 GCA_964497175.1 uncultured Bifidobacteriaceae bacterium | reverse complement strand
GGCGTCGACCCGTCGGACATGCGGCATGCGGCCGGCTTGTTACTCGTAGTCCCGCGCGGCGCGCGTGCGCATGTGGTGTTGACGGTGCGCGGCGACTCAGTGCGCCACGCCGGACAGGTCTCGCTTCCGGGTGGCGCCGTCGAGCCGGGTGAGACGTTCGAGCAGGCGGCGCTCCGGGAGGCGTACGAAGAAGTCGGCCTTGTCGCCGACGGCGTGGACATCGTTGGCCGACTGTCACCGCTTGCGATCCCGGTGAGCGGCTTCAGGCTGCATCCCATACTCGCGACTGCTCGGAGGGGGCCCGGGCCGCGGGCGTCGGACGAGGAAGTGGCCCGCATCGTCGAAGCGCCGATCCGCGAGCTGCTGGACCCGCGTCGGATCGCGTGGCGCTCGATGATCAGGGACGCCGTGACGATCGACGTTCCGTTCTTTGCGACGCGGGAGGTGGAGATCTGGGGAGCCACCGCGATGGTCCTCGCCGAGTTCCTCACGCTGCTCGATTGGGCGGGCCCGCCGCCCCGATCGGCCCACCCGCTATAATCTGAGTCGCTCGTCCGCCGCCACCTCGAAGTCGCAGCCGATGGCCAAACGGAAACCGCCCTCCCTGTTCGACAGCCTCGAGATCACCGCGGACCGAACCTCCATCATGGGTGATGGTCCAGCCGACCACGTCGCGCTGCACGAGGCCGCGCAGTCGCGATATCTGAACTACGCCCTGTCGGTCATCACGTCGCGCGCGCTGCCGGATGTCCGCGACGGCCTCAAGCCCGTGCAGCGCCGCATCCTGTACACGATGTGGCAGCAGAACCTGACGGCCGACGCCAGGCACCGCAAGTGCGCGAAGGTCGTCGGCGATGTCATGGGGAGCTTTCATCCGCACGGCGACAGCGCGCTGTACGAGACGCTGGTCCGGATGGCGCAGCCCTTCTCGCTCCGGTATCCGCTGGTCGACGGCTCCGGCAACTTCGGCTCGCTGGACGGCGACAGCGCCGCGGCCATGCGGTACACGGAATGCCGGCTCGCCCGCCTGAGCGACGAGATGCTGAGCGAGATCGATCAGGCCACGGTGCCGTTCCGCCCGAACTACGACGGCACAAAGACCGAACCGATCGTGCTGCCCGCGCGCATTCCAAGCCTGCTCGTCAACGGGACCACCGGCATCGCCGTCGGGATGGCGACCAACGTTCCGCCGCACAACCTCGGCGAGGTGACCGCGGCGCTTCTGAAGCTGCTGGACAACGAGGACATCAGCAACGCCCAGCTCTTCCGCCACATCAAAGGGCCGGATTTTCCAACCGGCGGGCAGATCCTGAACACGGCCGAGGAGTTGAAGGAGATTTACAGGACCGGGGCCGGCTCGGTGCGGCTGCGCGGAACCTGGGACATCGGACCGGACACCAGGTCCACGAAAACCATCTACATCGACTCGATCCCCTACACCGTGAACAAGTCCCAGCTGGTCGAGCGAATCGCCGACCTCGTCATCAGCCGCAAGCT
This sequence comes from uncultured Bifidobacteriaceae bacterium, assembly GCA_964497175.1. Lineage (GTDB taxonomy): Bacteria > Acidobacteriota > Vicinamibacteria > Vicinamibacterales > CAVVIG01 > CAZCEL01. The sequence continues at coordinate 2,327 of CAZCEL010000484.1, read as the reverse complement.
GCCGCAGCTGGTCGACGTGAAGGACCTGTCGACCGAAGACGTGCGAATCGCGCTCGAGATGAAGAAGGACGCCGACGAGAGGATGATCATGGCGTACCTCTTCAAGCACACACCGCTGCAGATCAGCGTTCCCGTCAATCTCACGTGCCTCATCCCGACCGAGAACGCGGACGTGGGCCGCCCCGAGCGGCTGGACCTGAAGCAGATCCTGTGGCACTTCCTCCACTTCCGGCTGGAAGTCGTGACCCGGCGGCTGGAGCACGAGCTGGCGGCGCTCCGGAAGCGAATCCACATCCTCGAAGGCTTCGAGAAGGTGTTCGACGCCCTCGACGAGATCATCCGGATCATCCGCCGTTCGGACGGGAAGGCCGACTCGGCCCAGACGATCATGAAGCGCTTCGAGCTGGACGAGGCGCAGGCCGACGCCATCCTCGAGCTCAAGATCTATCGCCTCGCCCGGCTCGAGATCCTGATCGTCCGGAACGAGCTGGAGGAGAAGCGCAAACGCGCGCGTCAGATCGGCGGGCTGCTGAAGGACGAGGCGAGCCGATGGAGGATGGTACGGAATGAGCTCGACCAGGTGCAGCGGCGGTACGGGGACCGGCGGCGGACGGTCATCGCCGCCGACACGGGCGACGCCGAGTACTCGGCCGACGACTTCATCGTCGACGAGGACAACGTCGTGGTGGTGTCGCGAGACGGCTGGGTGAAGCGGCAGAAGGAAGTCAAGGACCTGGGTACGACCAGACTGCGGGAGGGCGATTCGGTGTTGGCCGCCTGTGCGGGCAGTTCGCGGGCAACCGCGGTCTTCTTCACGAACTTCGGCGCCGCTTACACGTGTCGCATCGTCGACGTGCCGGCGTCGACGGGCTACGGCGAGCCCATTCAGAGCCTGTTCAAGCTGCGCGACGGCGAGCGCGTCGTCTCGGCGTTCAGCCTCGACCCACGCGCGATCGGAGACATCCGGATCCCGAACGGGACCAGACGGCAGGATGGAGAGGGGGCCGTCCCGCCCGTTCACGCGATTGCCGTCAGCAGCGACGGGTACGCGCTCCGGTTCGGGCTCGACGGCTTCGTCGAGGCCAGCACGCGCGCCGGACGGCGGTACGCGCGGCCCGCCGACGGCGCGGAAGTGGTGGGCGTGGCCGCGGTCACGGGACGAGAGACGCTGATTGTCGCGACCAGCGGGGCCCGCGCGCTCCTCTGCCGGGCCGACGAAGTGAATTTCCTGTCGGGCCCGGGCCGCGGCGTCATCCTGATCAAGCTGACGGCGCCCGACGACCGCGTGCTCGGCTTCATTGCCTCGACCGGCGACCGCGACCTCCTGACGGTCGAGACGACCCGCGGCGGGGAACAAACCATCAGCACGGCGAAGTACGACGTGACTGGGCGGGGAGGCCGGGGACGCGAGCTCCTCCAGCGCGGCGGGTTCGCCAGAATCGTGTGGCCGACACCGGCCGCGCCGGCATCCCTGTCTTGATGTACAATGAAGGCTACTTCAGCGAAGGCCTGAAGGTTCGACTGCTGCGCTTGAACGCTGGTACCTCCAGCCGCTGCCGGTCGGACGATTCGATTCTGCGGCCTTCTGCTCTCGTCAACCGGTCAACGACCGATCACCTTAAGGAACTATGTGCCTCATCAGGACCGCGTGAACATCGCCGTTTTCATCGACTTCGACAACATCGAGATTGGCGTCAAGTCGACGCTTGGAGAACATTTCGACATCGGCACGATTCTCGAGGCGCTCAAGGAGCGCGGCGAGGTGGTGACCAAGATCGCCTACGCCGACTGGACGAGGGCCGGCGAGTACAGCCGTGCCCTGACCCAGCACGCGATCCGCCTCGTGCAGCGGAACCTGACGCCGGGCGGGGACAAGAATGGCGCGGACATCAATCTCGCGCTCGACGCCCTGGAGATGGCCTTCACCCACCCGCACATCAACGCCTACGTGATCGTCGGCGGTGACAGCGATTTTCTGTCGCTGGTCGAAAAGCTGAAGCAGTACGACAAGAAAGTGTTCGTCGTCGGCGGCCGGGCGTTCACGAGCACGATCCTGCAGCGCAACTGCCACGAGTTCATCGCCTACGAGAACCTCGTGCGCCGGCCGGCGATCAGGGGCGGCCGCCCTGCGGCGGTCGGGTCGACCGCGCCGATCGCTCAGGCGTTTCCCATCGTCCGCCGCGCGCTCAAGATCCTCGCCGATCGCGAGGTCTCGCCGCAGACGGGCCTCCTCAAGAGCACGCTTCTCCAACTGGACTCGACTTTCTCCGAGCGCAATTACGGCGCCTCGTCGTTTCTCGACTTTGCCGGGAAGCTCGCCCAGGCGG
>CAZCEL010000483.1:0-3845 GCA_964497175.1 uncultured Bifidobacteriaceae bacterium | reverse complement strand
CCGCTCAGCGGACGCACGCTGCAGGGCGGATCCGTGGTGCCCTCGCAGACGCCGGTGGGCGTCGGCAGCGGCATCGACGCCGTGGCGCCGTCCATCCAAGTGCAGGGGGCGTTTGCCGGAAGCACGCGGGACGCCACACGACCGCTGGAGGGTCCCCTGACACTGCTCGATGCCGTGCAGCGCGGCCTCCAGCACAACCTCGGGACGGCCACCCTCGGCCAGGCGGTCGAACAGGCACGGGGGCAGCGGGGCGTGGCGCGCAGCGCGCTCCTGCCGAGCCTGTCTGCCGATTTCACGCAGACGCTCCAGCAGGTCAATCTGGCCGCTCTCGGCGTTCGGTTCACCTCCCCGATTCCCGGGTTCACGTTTCCGACCGTCGTCGGGCCGTTCGGCTACGTCGATCTGCGGGCGCGTGTATCGCAGACCGTCGTCGATCTGACCGCCCTGCGCAACTATCGATCGGCTCGCGAGACGGCTCGCGGCGACGAGCTCGTGCTCGAGGACGCCCGGGATCTCGTTGTTCTGGGTGTTGCCGGAGCCTACCTGCAGGTAGTGGCCGGGCGGGGGCGTGTGGCATCGGCACGCGCACAGCTTCAGACCGCCACCGCGCTGTACGAGCAGAACGTGCAGCGGCGCGAGGTGGGCCTGGTCGCCCAGGTCGACGTCGATCGCAGCCAGATACAGGCGTTGACGCAGCAGCAGCGCCTGGTTGCGCTCGAGAGCGACCTGGCGAAACAGAAGATCAACCTGGCGCGTATGGTCGGTTTGCCCCCCACCGACAGGTACGAGGTCGCCGTCGACATGCCCTTCTCGCCCGCACCGGCGCTCGAAATGGACATGGCGCTCGCTCAGGCGCGCGCACAACGCGCGGATCTGAAGGCCGCAACGGCGCGGGTGCGCGCCGCCGAGCAGGCGCTGGCCGCCGCGCGCGCAGAACGATGGCCGGCCCTCAGCGTGAGCGCCGACTACGGCACGAGCGGCCTGACGGTGACCGATACGCATTCGTCGTACGCCGTGGTCGGCACCGTGCGGGTGCCGATCTGGCAGGGCGGGCGTGCCGAGGGCCTCATTCGCCAGGCTCAGGCGGCCCTGGCACAGCGCCGGGCCGAGCGAGATGATCTCGACGCGCAGATCGAAGGCGACATCCGGAAGGCCGACCTCGACGTGCGCGCCGCGGCCAGCCAGGTCGACCTCGCCCGGCAGAATCTGCAGGTGGCCGGACAGACGCTGGATCTCACGCGCCAGCGCTTCGAAGCCGGAGTCACGGACAACGTCGAGGTGGTTCAGGCCCAGGAATCGGTCGCGTCGGCTGATCTCGCCTATGTCAACGGCCTGTTTGCACACAACCTCGCCAAGCTCGCGCTGGCGCGGGCCGTCGGTCAGGCCGACGAACGGCTGTCTTCGTTCCTGACACTGCCGTGATCTCGGGAGTGTCCACGCCCGCTTTGGTCGGCCCGGATCCCTCGCTGAAGAGTGCGGAGGGGGGCGCGGAGGTGCGACAGGACGTCGCGCGGAGGTAAACGGTGAACCAACGCCGTAAGTAGTAGTGGGCATGATGGGCGTCGATAAGAACCGCCAGTGGCGACTCGCGCGGCGACCGAAAGGAATGGTCACCGAGGCCGACTTCACGTACCACGAGGGAGCAGTGCCCGAACCTGCTGATGGCCACTGTCTCGTGCGTACGCTGTATGTCTCCTTCGATCCCGCGATGCGCGCGTTTCTCAACGAAGGGCCGAGCTACGTTCCTGCCCAGCCGGTCGGCGAGGTCATGCGGGCCGGGGCCGTCGGGCAGATCGTGGACTCCAGATGCGCCGGGTTCGACGCTGGCAGCTTCGTCGTCGGAGGCTTCGGCTGGCAGGACTACGCGGCCGTGCCTGGCAGCGCCGTCATGAAAGTCGACGCGCGTTTCCCGCTCCCGCACTACCTCAGCGTGCTGGGTGGAACGGGTCTGACTGCCTACTTCGGCTTGCTTCGTGTCGGCGAGCCCAAGCCGGGCGAGACCGTGGTCGTGTCGGGGGCGGCCGGGGCGACCGGATCGACCGTGGTGCAAATAGCCAGAATCAAGGGCTGTCGAACCGTAGGCATTGCCGGCGGTGCAGCGAAATGTCGCTGGTTGACCGACGAGCTTCACGTCGCCGGGGCAATCGACTACCGGGCCAATGCGCTCACTGAGCGGTTGCGAGAGCTGTGCCCCGACGGCATCCACGTGTATTTCGATAATGTCGGCGGGACCGTCCTCGAGGCGGCGATCCGCAATATGGCTCTTCACGGACGCATCGTGGTCTGCGGCATGATTTCGGTCTATAACGCGGAGCAGCCTCAGCCCGGCCCGTCCAACCTCTTCGAGCTCGTGACGCGACGCGTGCGGATGGAGGGCTTTCTGGTTGGCGACTACGCGGCCGAGTTTGCCGAAGGACGGCGGGAGCTCGAGACATGGCTCGATTCCGGAGCGCTCAAAGCGTACGTGGACGTGCAGGCGGGCTTCGAGAACATTCCTCGTACGTTCCTGAGGCTGTTCACGGGAAGGAACGTCGGCAAGCAGGTGCTCAAGCTGGCCGATCCGCCGCTCCAGCGGTAGAAGTACCGGCGTGCGTAACCAGTTGCCGCTGATCTATCATGCAGCCGAGGAAGAACAGGCAATGCATCAGGGAGGATTCCGAGGACTGACCGTGACCGCCACCCTTCTGGTCCTGCTGACGCCCGGTCCCTCACTCGAGGCGCAGATTCAGGCCGTCAATCCGCAGATCAGGGCGGCGAAAGGCCAGAACGTTTCACCGATCTTCGAAGGTTGGTTTAAAGCCCCGGATGGATCGACGTGGGTGTCGTTCGGGTACTACAACAGGAACACCGAGGAAGTGGTCAGCGTGCCTGTTGGTCCGGCCAACCGCGTGGAACCCGGACCGGCCGATCAGGGCCAGCCAACGCGTTTTCTGCCAGGACGACAGCACGGAGTCTTTACCGCTCGAGTACCTCAGGACCGGCCGAAAACCGAAGTCACCTGGACGTTGACGGTGTACGGTCAGGCGCTGTCGATCCCTGGAAACCTCGATCCGAATTTCTACATCGAGCCGTTCAAGGAACTGGGCGGGAGCTATCCAGGCAACGCGCCGCCAACGCTCAGGCTCGAGCCGGCGGCGGTGGCCGTCCAGGGCCCGACCGGCACGACAATCACGCGAAGTACAACTGTCGCCAAGCCGCTCGCGCTCGATGTCTGGGTTGCCGACGATGGCCTTCCGCCGCCACTTCCTCCGGCACGGGGCCGTGGGCGGGGCGGCGCCGGGACGGATGGTGGGCGAGGGCGCGGTGCCGAGGGGCCGAGGCTGTCGGTGACGTGGACTCAGTTTCGGGGAACGGGAAGCGCGACCTTCGCTCAGGCCACGCCCCCGCTCGAGCAGGGCAAAGCCAGCACGAGTGTGACGTTTAGTGACCCCGGCGAGTACATGTTGCGGGTGCTCGCGTCCGACGGATCCGGGTTTTCTGCCCAGTGCTGCTGGACGAACGGTTACGTGAAGGTCGTGGTCGGGCGCTGATACCCGGGTGACGATTTCGGCCCGGCGGCCCGTCGGGGTTGGATTATGATCTAGCGATCAGAACGCGGAGCGGTGAGCGGGCGAGGAGAGGCGGTGCTCACCGGTCTCGAAAGGAGCAGCTCATGGTTCCCATCGGCGTGTGGCAGCCGCTCGGTACGGGCCTTCTTGTGATGAGCGTGGCGGCCGCGGCGCTGCCTGCCAGCGCACAGTCGGCGGCTGGATCGGCCGGCTCGACGGTCACGTTCGCGCGGGATGTCGCTCCGATTTTCCAGGCCAAGTGCGAAGTCTGTCACCTGTCTCTTATACACATCTGAC
>CAZCEL010000482.1:0-3857 GCA_964497175.1 uncultured Bifidobacteriaceae bacterium | reverse complement strand
GATCATGCCTAGTCTCGTGGGCTCGGAGATGTGTATAAGAGACAGGCGTAGTACTTCATGGTGATCGGCCGTTCGAGGTACGGCTTGAGTGGCCGCATCCCGCGCCGGTCGTAGTCCCTGCGATTGCCGTCGTCGACTTTCAAGTACAACACGTCGGCGGCCATGATGCCGAAGAACAGGTCGCCGCAGTAGAGTCCGACGCCGCCGAACATCGCCCGCGGCGTCACGTCGCCGAGGTCGGCGAGGTTGTCGAGGACGAGCGTCTTGAATCCGTCGCTCACCTTCATTGGCCGCAGCCGGCCCGTCGTACTTCTTCGCGTCGAGCTCCTTCGCGTCGAGCTGGATTGTCGCGCCATCCTGGTATCGTAACCGGGGCAAGCCGAATGAATTACCATGAGGAGGCCCGGGGCCTGAGGCAGCCGCCTTCATGCGAAAGGTCATCTGAAGTGAAGAACGACAATGCCGCGGTCGAGAGAACTCCCGAGGAGTGGCGGAAGTCGCTGAGCGCCGAGCAGTTCCATGTCCTCAGGGAGCACGGTACCGAGCGAGCGGGAACCAGTCCGCTGAACGGCGAAAAGCGTTCGGGAACATTCTCGTGCGCGGGCTGCGGTCAGGCGCTCTTTTCGTCGGACACGAAGTTCGAGAGCGGGACCGGGTGGCCCAGCTTCTGGTCGCCGCTGGAGGGCGGGACAGGCACCTCGATCGACCGGAGTCTTTTCATGACCCGGACCGAAGTCCACTGCACCCGATGCGGCGGCCACTTGGGCCATGTGTTTCCCGATGGCCCGCCGCCGACCGGCCTGCGCTACTGCATGAATGGTGTGGCGCTCGATTTCACCGCTGATCAGTAGTCCTGGCCCGACTCACGGCCGTCAAAGCGTTTCACGTTTCAATATTTCAAGAGAATCTCAGGAGGCTTTCCATGCCGGATTTCGATTCCCATCAGCCGGGCACGTTCTGCTGGCCAGAGCTCACCACCACCGACCAGAAGGCCGCCGTCGCGTTCTACCGCGACCTGTTTGGCTGGGGGCTCAACGAACAGCCTGCCGGGCCCGACCAGGTGTACAGCATGTTCCAGGTCCGGGGCCGGGACGTCGCCGCAGCCTCCTCGATGCAGCCGGAGCAGCGCGCGCAGGGGGTGCCCGCGTACTGGGGATCGTACGTGGCCGCGACGAGCGCCGACGTCTCGGTCGCCAAGGCCGCCTCACTTGGCGCGACAGTGCTGGCGCCGCCGTTCGACGTCATGGACGTTGGACGCATGGCCATTCTTCAGGACCCGACCGGAGCCATGTTCTCCCTGTGGCAAGCGCGGAAGCACATCGGCGCACGCGTGCTGAACGAGCCTGGCGCGCTGTGCTGGACCGAGCTTTCGACCAAGGATCCGTCGGCGGCCGAGAAGTTCTACACCGCCCTGTTCGGCTGGACGGCCAAGAGCTCGGCGATGGGCGACATGGGCGCCTACACCGAGTTCGGCGCAGAAGGGACCACGGTCGGCGGCATGATGAAGATGCCCGCGAGCATGGAGAACGCTCCGTCCTACTGGATGCCCTACTTCTACGTCGGGAGCTGCAACGCCGCCGTCGCTCGCGCGAAGGAACTGGGTGCGCGGGTCTACGTCCAGCCGACCGACATTCCGGGTGAGCGGGGCCGCTTCGCCATCCTGGCCGATCCGCAGGGCGCCGCGTTTGGCGTGTTCACCCGCGACGGACAGTAGGAGCCCTCACACGTGGGCCTCTTCTCGAAACCGGCCCGGCTCCCGTCGAGAGATGAGGCGCTGCCGGGCCGCGATCTCAGGATGATGGTGCCGGCCGCGCACTTCGTCAACGGCCATCGTCTCGAACCGCCATTCCCAGAGGGCCTCGAGCGCGCGATGTTCGGCATGGGGTGTTTCTGGGGCGCCGAGCGAAAGTTCTGGCAGATCCCGGGCGTGTACACGACCGCCGTGGGCTACGGGGCCGGACTGACTGCCAACCCGACCTACCGCGAGGTGTGCAGCGGCATGACTGGCCACGCCGAGGTCGTGCTCGTCGTCTTCGATCCGAAACAGGTCCCCTACGACGATCTGCTGAGAGTCTTCTGGGAGAATCACGACCCGACGCAGGGGATGCGGCAGGGCAACGACGTCGGCACTCAGTACCGCTCCGGCATCTATTGTTTCGACGACGCGCAGCGGCATGCCGCCGAGGCGTCACTCGGCCGCTTTCAACGCAAACTGGCCGATGCAGGCTACGGTCCAGTCACCACCGAGATTCTCCCGGCGCCGGAGTTCTATTACGCCGAGGAGTACCACCAGCAGTACCTCGCGAAGAATCCTGGCGGGTATTGCGGGTTGGGCGGGACGGGCGTCGCGTGCCGCTGACTATCGGCGGAGCGTCCTGTTCTCACCGCCCGTAGATCACGAACCACTTGTCGGTGAACAAGTCGATTTCCTCGATCGGCTTCAGGCCCGCGGCCGCCATCCAGGCCGCGGTCTGCTGCTCGGTGACCTGCAGCGACGGCTGATTGCGGTGTCCGCCCTGGTTCGGGCGGAAGTCGATGACCGCGACCCGCCCGCCGGGCTTGAGATACGCCGCCAGATTCTTGAGGTACTCGGCCCGATTCTCGATGTGGTGGAGGACGTCGCTGATGAAGGCCAGGTCGACCTGCTCGGGCAGATTGGGGTCCGTGAACGCCCCGAGCACGATCCTGACATTGATCATCCCCTGTTCGGTGGCCTTCTCGGCGATGTGATCGATGAGCCCCTGATCGACGTCCACCGCGTATGCCATGCCGCCGGGCCTCAGGGCTTGCGCGAGGGGGATCGTGAAGGTGCCGCTCCCAGCCCCGATGTCGGCGACGACTTGTCCAGGCTTCAGTTTCAGCGCCGCTACGGTTTCGGTGATCTTCAGCCCAGGGACCCGCGCGGGTGAGTCGAGGGCCTTGATCCACTCGTCGGCGGGCCGCGACGCGAGCTGCGCGCCAGAAGGCGCTGCGAATCCGGCCGCCATCGCGAGGCACAGGACGAACGGTCGACAGCCGTGAAGCTTGGGCATGGTCAGCCTATCCCCGAATCTGGTTCCTCAACGGATCTCGTTGAACACCGTCTGCACGTTCGACAGCAGGCGAGCGGGCTGCGGGGCCGTGAAGCCTGCTGGAGGAGTCCACGTCTTCGCCACTTCTTCAGGGGTCCTCCCGGCCTTCTTCGCCGCGCGCATGTCGTTCAGGAACCCGCGATTGAAATCCGCCCACTTCCGAAGATCATCGAACGTCATTACTGTCGAGTGCCCGGTGATGATGGAATCGGCACTTTTTCCGAGCGCGGCGTGCGCCTTCATCAGCGTGTCGGCTATCTCGAGGCCGCTGCCCCCGTTATTGGAGTCGAGCAGCGGGATCGCGTTGTTCGAGGCGAAGATGTCGCCCGCGTGAACGAACCGCAGGGACGGGAACAGCACCCAGGCATCGCCGTTCGTGTGCCCGCGGCCGAAGTAGTACAGTTCGATCCGGTCGGCGCCGGTGCCGAGCGTCATCCGATCCTTGAACGTGCGCTTGGGCAGCCCGCGGCCGTTGTTCCGCTCGAAGATCGTCGGCTGTGGCGGGGGAGGGGGTGCAGCGCCTCCCGGCGGCGCCACCATCTTCTTCATGTTGGCGGCTGTATTCTCCTGCACGATCACCTCGACCGTGGCCGGGAATTCGACGTTGCCGCTCACGTGATCGCCGTGTGTGTGCGTGTTGATGATCGTCGTGATCGGCTTGTTCGTCAGCTTTTTGATCTTGTTGATGAGCGGCTGGCCCCAGCCCGGGTTCTTCGTGTCGACGACCGTGACGCCGGCCGCCTGGACGAAGACCGTCGTGTTGCCGCCGCCGCCGCGCAGCATGAA
>CAZCEL010000481.1:0-3866 GCA_964497175.1 uncultured Bifidobacteriaceae bacterium | reverse complement strand
ACACGCGTAAGATCGTCGGCAGCGTCAGATGTGTATAAGAGACAGCTCTTCACCATACCAGTGAAGCGGAGGCGCACTTCGGCAGTGGCCGTCGGCTTGCGGGCATCGCTGCCGCTGAAGATGACGTCCTCCATTCGGTCGCCGCGCAGGCTCCTGGCGCTCTGCTCGCCCATCACCCACGTAATGGCGTCGGCGACGTTGCTCTTCCCGCACCCGTTGGGCCCAACAATGGCGGTGACACCCTTGTCGAACGCCAGCTCGGAGCGATCGGAGAACGACTTGAACCCGTTGATTTCCAGGCGGTCGAGACGCATGCACCCACCCACGGTCGCGGACGAGGACCCTCGAGGGTCCGGCCGACCGGACACCAGCAACCTCATTCTGGCTGGGAAGCAGAACCACGGACCGGCGCCGCGCTCCACGCCCTCGAAAGGAGGACGGCCCCCGGAGCCCAGGACCGGTCGTTCGCGTTGCAGGACCGACCTACGGCGCCTTCGCGCCCTCCTTGGACAGACCCGCCAGCTTCTGGGCCTCTCCAAACATCGTCATCGCCATCTGCACCTGCGGATCGACGTCCACCAGGTGCCGTCGTGCCTGGACGAGCCCGAAGACTGCCTCGTCGATCCGGAACCGAACCATGGCACGGATGAACTCCAGATCCCTGGCGAAGGCTTCCTCGTCAATCGTGATCCGGTTTGACACGAGCTGCGCACGGAAGTCCTCGACCATCGCCCCGTCGACCTCGAAATCGCGGCTCACGCTGCGGCGCCCGGTCGACTGCTGCGCGATCCGGGTGTCGCCGACCGCCATGAATTTCTGCGCGTAGTTTTCGAACTCCTGCCGCCCGAACAGCATGCGCCCGAACGTCGTCGGGCTGAACCCTTCGATCTGGCCCGCAATGTACCTGTCCGGCTCGACGCCCCCGCCACTGTATACGGGACGGCCCGCGTCGGTGCGTTTCAGGTCGCTTGGGCTGTGCGGCCTGGTGGCATTCTGTTCCCGCTGGGTATAGCTCAGATATTCGTCGAAGGTCTCATCCCAGGGACGCTGGATCAGCCGGCCGCTCGGCGTGTAGTAATGGGCCGTCGTCAGCGCGAGTCCCGCACCGCCGCTGACCCGGTAGACCGACTGCACCAGCGCCTTGCCGAAGGTCGTCTCGCCCACGATGTACGCCCGGTCGTGGTCCTGCAGGGCCCCGGTGAAAATCTCCGATGCGCTGGCGCTGTTTCGATTCGCCACAACCACCATCGGAATGTCGAGGTATTGACTGTCCTCGGTGGCCCGGTAAGTCTGATCGGAGTTCGCGATGCGGCCCTTCGTGTAGACGATCAGCTTCCCGCGCGGCAGGAACTGGTTCGAGACCTTGATCGCCTGGTCGAGCGGGCCGCCCGGATTGCCCCGGATGTCGTAGAGCAGACGCTTCATGCCCTTCGACTGCAGATCCCTGAGCGCCAGCTGCACCTCGCGCTCCGTGTTCTCTCCCCAGTCCTGATGGCGGATGTACCCGGTGGTCGAGTCGAGCATGAAGTAGGCCGGCACGGTCAGAATCTGGACCTCGTCGCGCACGACTTCAAGGGGAATCGCCTGCTCGTAGCCCCGCCGCCTGATTTCGATCTGCACGACGGTGCCCTTGGCGCCGCGCAGCCTCTTCATGGCCTGATCGTTGGTCCAGCCCTTCGCGTCCTCGTTCCCGATCTTCGCGATGACGTCGCCGCGTCGGATGCCCTTCTTGTAGGCCGGCGAGCCCTCGAAGACGCTCATGGCGGTAATGTCGCCGTCGATCGCCTGAATCGTGATGCCCAGACCGTAGTACCGCCCCTCCTGGCGCTCCCGCATCTGCGCATACTCTCGCGGATCGAAGAAGCTGGAGTGCGGGTCCAACGTGGCGAGCATCCCGCGCACCGCTCCGTAGACCAGGCGGTCCGGCTCCACCTTGTCGACGAAGTTGGCTTCGATTGCGGCCAGCGCAGCGGCAAACGTCTTGTACCGTTCAGGAACCCGCTCGTCCACGGCAAGCACGCGGGGACCGGACAGACCGCCGACGATCGCCGACACCGCGAGCACACCAATCACGGCCGAGACAGGGCGGTAACGTCGCATGTGCGGCATCCTAGCAGATAACCTCCGCGTGAGCAATGACTTCTGGACGCTTGAGAGAGGGATTCCCGTTGACCCGTTCAGGGGCCGGTTCCTATAATTAGTGTGAGCGGCCGCCGCTCGAGCTGCTCGAAAGCAGGGACTCTATGTTTGGTTCGATCGGCATGCCGGAGCTGATCATCATCTTCGTGATCGCTCTCGTGATCTTTGGACCTCGGAAGCTGCCGGAGCTGGGCCGGTCGCTCGGGAAGAGCCTGGCCGAGTTCAAGCGGGCCTCGAACGAGCTGCGGAACACGCTCGAAGAGGAGATTCGGGTCGAGGAGCAGCAGCAGCGGGTGGACGCGGCCAAGGCGGCGGCGACTCCTTCCTCGTCGGCGTCGGCGGAGCCCGCCGCGGCCGATGAGCCGGTCGCCGTGCTGCGCGATCACAGCGCCTAACGGCGGCCCGCGGTCCGATGGCGCTCGTTCCCTTCCCGGGGCCCCAGTCCGGGGCGCTGCAGCGTCCGCCCGATGACGACGAGGAGGAGGCGGGCGGCAAGATGTCGTTTCTGGAGCACCTCGACGAGCTCCGGAAGCGCATCGTCAACGCCGTCATCGGCATCGTCGTTGGCGTGGTGGCGGGGTTCTTCTTCATCAGGCAGATCTTCAACTTCCTGCTCGCCCCAACGATCAAGGTGCTCCCCGAGGGCAGCACGCTGATCTACACGCAACCCGGAGAGACGTTCTCGCTCTACATCACGATCTCGCTGATCACGGGCGCCGTCATCGCGTCGCCGTACATCATGTATCAGGTGTGGCTGTTCATCGCACCTGGCCTCTACTCCAACGAGAAGCGGTTCGCGATCCCCTTCGTGCTCTTTTCGACGCTGGGCTTTGTCGCGGGCGCCGCGTTCAACCACTACGTGGCGTTTCCGTTCATCATGGCGTTCTTCGCCGGCTTCAACTCGCTCAACCTGCGGTTCCTCCCCAAGCTGTCCGACGTGTTCGGGCTCTACACAAAAATGCTCATCGGCATCGGCCTGGTCTTTCAGATGCCGACCGTCGTTTTCTTCCTGGCAAAAATGCGCATGGTGACCGCCCGTTTCCTCGCGCGCCACTTCAAGTACGCCCTGCTGCTCATCTTCATTACGGCGGCCGTCATCACGCCGACCGGCGACCCGGCGACGCTGATGATCTTCGCCGCGCCGATGATTGGCCTCTACGGGCTCAGCATCGTCGTCGCTTGGACCGTGCAGCCCAGGCGTCTCACACCGGCGTAACCCGTTGATTGACTTCAGGTACACGCGGGGCCTACGATGAGGGAGCTACCTGACAACGCGGAGCACACCCTGATGACGACCTCGCTTCGATCTGTGGCCCTTGGCCTGGCGCTGTCCCTCTGGACGGTCTCGGCTCTGGCACAGGCGCCCGCCGCGCAGTCGAGCCAGACTTCACAGACGACCTCGCGCGACTCCGTGCGTCCGGCGACCACGACATTTCTGGGCGACACGGGCCTCTGGTTCGTTCCGACTGCGGAGGTCCTCGCGCACGGCAAGTGGTCCGCCAGCGCCTACCGTCGCGGGACGAATTTCGTGCAGGGCTTCACCAACGTGGGCGACATCGCAGGGACCTTCGGCGTCGGCGTTGGCGACCGGGCGGAGATCTTCGGCTCCTTCCTCTTTGTCACGCGCATCGATCGAGACCTTCGTCCGATCTTCATCGCAGATGATCAGGTTGGAGGCATCGTCGATCGCTATCCGCAGATGGCGACCACCTGGACTGGCAACAAGG
>CAZCEL010000480.1:0-3869 GCA_964497175.1 uncultured Bifidobacteriaceae bacterium | reverse complement strand
AGAAGTGGCAGGAGCAGTGGGCGAGGGACCGTAGTTTCGAGGTCGACGTCGACCTGTCCCGTCCCAAGTTCTACTGCCTGGAGATGTTCGCGTACCCGTCGGGACACGCGCACGTCGGCCACGTGCGGAACTACATCATCGGCGATGTCATGGCGCGCACCAAGCGGATGCGCGGCTACAACGTGCTGCATCCGTTCGGATGGGACGCGTTCGGCCTTCCAGCCGAGAACGCGGCGATCAAGACGGGCCTGCACCCGGAGACGTCGACGCTCGCCAACATCGCCCACATGAAGGGGCAGCTCCAGCGCCTGGGCATCAGCTACGCCTGGGACCGCGAGATCACGACCTGCACGCCCGAGTACTACAAGTTCAACCAGTGGATCTTCCTGAAGATGTTCGAGCGCGGGCTGGCCTACAGGAAGCGCTCGACGGTCAACTGGTGTCCGAGCTGCAACACTGTGCTGGCGAACGAGCAGGTCGTCGACGGCGCCTGCTGGCGCTGCGGGTCGGTCATCGCCTCGCGCGATCTCGAGCAGTGGTTCTTTCGCATTACGGCGTACGCCGACGAGCTGCTCGCGGGTCTCGAGACGCTCGCCGAGTGGCCGGAGAAGGTCGTGGTCATGCAGCGCAACTGGATCGGCCGGTCCGAGGGCGCGCGGATCACGTTTGGCGTAGCCGGTGCGAGCGAGGGGATCGAGATCTTCACAACCAGGATCGACACGATCTACGGGGCGACGTTCGTGCTGCTGGCGCCGGAGCACCGGATCGTCGACCGATTCGCGGCCGAAAGTCCCGATCCTGACGTATTCCGCTCGCGCGTCGCGCAGTTCCGGGCGCTCGACCGGGAAGCGCGGCTCACCGGCGACATCGACAAAGAGGGATTCGACACGGGGAGACGGGCCGTCAATCCGTTCACCCGCGAGGAGGTGCCCATCTGGATCGCGAACTTCGTCCTGGCGGAGTACGGGACCGGCGCCATCATGGCCGTGCCGGCACACGACCAGCGCGACTTCGAGTTTGCCCGCAAGTACAGCCTGCCGATTCGCATCGTTGTTCGTGCCGAGGGCGATCCGAGAACCGCTGACGAGCTCACGGAGGCGGCAGCGGCGTACGGAACGCTCGTGGACTCGGGCGAGTACGCCGGCCTCCAGTCGTCCAGCGCGATGGCCGTTATGACCCGGGACGCGGAAAACCGAGGCATCGGGAAGGGCGAAATTCAGTACCGGCTCAAGGACTGGGGCATTTCGCGGCAGCGCTACTGGGGCACACCCATTCCCGTGGTCTTCTGCGAGAGAGACGGCGTGGTTGCCGTGCCTTACGAGCAGTTGCCGGTCGAGTTGCCAGAGGTGGCCTCGTTCACCGGTCGGGGCGATTCGCCACTCGCGCAGGTGGAGGCGTTCGTGAACACCGTGTGTCCGAGGTGCGGCGGGCCTGCCCGGCGCGAGACCGACACCATGGACACGTTCGTCGATTCGTCGTGGTACTTCCTCCGGTTCACCGATCCGAAGAATCTCGAAGCGCCGTTCGATCGGGGCAGCGCCGCGTACTGGATGCCGGTGGACTTCTACAGCGGCGGCGTCGAGCACGCGATCCTGCACCTGCTGTATTCGCGCTTCTTCACGCGGGTGCTCCGGGACGTGGGTCTCGTCTCGTTCGACGAGCCGTTCCGCCGGCTGCTCACCCAGGGCATGGTGCTCAAGAACGGCGCTGTCATGTCGAAATCCAGGGGCAACGTCGTCGATCCGGACGACATGCTGGCGAAGTACGGCGCCGACGCTCTGCGGCTGTACGTGATGTTTGTCGCGCCGCCGGAAAAGGAGGTCGAGTGGAGCGACGCCGGCCTCGAAGGCAGCTTCCGGTTTCTCGTGCGCGTCTGGCGGCTCGTCGATCACTGGGCCGGGACGATCGACGGCAGCCCGGCCGAGCGGACCGCCGGCGACTGGACCGCGGCGGAGCGGGCGCTGCGGCGGAAGACCCACGACACGATTCGCCGTGTCACCACGGACATCGAAGAGCGGATGCATCTCAATACGGCCGTGTCCTCGCTCATGGAGCTGGTGAACGAGCTGTACGCGTTCAGCGACGGCACACCGCACGGGGCACCCTCCCGAGGGGAGGCGTCTCCGGGACGGGTCGGACGCGCGGAGACGATCGCCGCGATCCGCGAGGCGCTCGACGCGCTGGTGTTGATGCTGGCGCCCTTCGCGCCGCACACCTCGGAAGAGCTCTGGCAGATGCTCGGACATCAGGGCGGCCTGTCGAGGGTGGCATGGCCTTCATTCGATGAGGAAGTGGCGAGGGCCGAAGAGCTGGTCGTTCCCGTGCAGGTCAACGGGAAAGTTCGCGCGCGACTGACCGTGCCGGCCGGCCTGTCCGACGATGAGCTGCGCGATGCGGCGCTGGCCGACGCGGCGGTGAGAAGCCATACGGTTGGCCGGACTGTTCGGAGGGTCGTCGTGGCCAAGGGACCGCTCGTGAGCGTGGTGGTGCAATGACCCGCCCCCCCCAGTCCTTCCGCGTGCGCTCAGCTTTCTGTGTCCTGCTCACGGTGATGACCGGAGGCTGTGGTTATTCATTAGCCGGCCGCGGATCCTTCCTTCCCGATTACATCAAGGCGATTGGCGTACCGCCGTTCGTCAACCGCACCACCGTCTTCAACCTCGAGACCGAGCTCACGCAGAAGGTCCGCGCCGAGTTCCTCGGGCGCGGCCGCTATCAGATCGTACCGGAGGCCGGCAACGTGGACGCGACGCTCACTGGCGAGATTCTGAGCGTCACCCCCTCCCCGGTCAGCTTCACGAACCAGCAGCTCGCGTCGCGGTACCTCATCACCATGATCGCCCGAGTCGAGCTGCGCGACGTCCGCGAGAACAAGGTGCTGTGGGAGAACTCGGGGCTGGTGTTCCGCCAGGAGTACGAGGCCCAGAGCGGCCAGAACGCGCTCGACCCGTCGGCCTTCTTCAACCAGGACCTGAACGCGCTCGACCGCATGACCACCGATTTCGCGCGGACGATCGTGAGCGCGATCCTCGAGGCGTTCTAGACCACCCGATGCCGCAGGCGAGCCTGGCGAGCGTCCGCCAGCAGATCGAGACGGGCCGGGTTGGTCCGCTCTACGTGCTCCAGGGCGAAGACGAGATCGAGAAGATCGCGCTCGCGCACTTCTTCGAGGAGCTGGTGGACGAAGGCCTTCGCGCTTTCAACGTCGATCGAATTCATGCCGGCGATGTGACGAGCGGCGACAAGCTGGCGGCGGCAGTATCGTCGGTCCTGTCCGCGGTTCGGACGCTGCCGATGATGGTCTCCCGCCGCGTGGTCCTGGTGTTCCAGGCCGACGCGCTGCTGGTTCCGAAGCGTGAGAGCGTTGTCGGGACGCGGGCGGTCGACGAGCTCGAGCGGCTGCTCAAGAATCCCGAACCCCAGACGACGCTGGTCTTCATTGTCGGGTCGATCGACAAGCGCAGCCGCATCTACAGGCTGCTCGCGAGAGAGGCGACGCTCGTCGAGTGCGGCATCGTCGAGACCAAGGCCGATGCCGAGCGGTGGATTCGCAATCGCGTCGCGGCCGCCGGCGCCAGCGTCGAACCGCAGGGAGCGGGTCTTCTCGCCGAACGGTGCGGCACCGACATCGCCCGGCTCAGAAACGACGTCGAGCGCCTGCTCCTCTACACGCTCGGCCAGAAGACGATCGCGCTCGAGGATGTCAGACAGATCGTCGGACCCTCGGCCCTGCAGGACGACTGGGCGTTGACCAACGCCATCGAAGCCGGCGACACACCCTCAGCGCTTCGTCAACTGGCGCTCACGCTGGATGAGGGCGCGCCGCCGGAAAAGATCCTGGGTCAGCTGGGGTGGCTGGTCCGGACCAG
>CAZCEL010000479.1:0-3878 GCA_964497175.1 uncultured Bifidobacteriaceae bacterium | reverse complement strand
CAGGCTGGGTCACTCCTCGCGAGCAGAAGTGGGTCAATTCTCGCGAGCACCGAGGTCGCAAGCCCGCGCTCTGCTCGCAAATAGTGCTGATAACGACGCTCAAACTGCGCCCGGGGCGACTCGTCTCTCCCTGGCGCGCGCGAGACGATGGCGTCTCGTGCACGTAGATGGGTGACCAAATGGCCGAGGGTGGACGCGCCACCCCGCGGTCGACGGACGTGGGGCGCGCCCAGAAACGCATCCACGACGCCCTCCTCGAGATCCGCAAGCGAGACGTCATGGTGAGCCATCCACCGATCGAACGTCCGAACGAGAAGTAGCTGCGATCCAATCGTCTTCCGGGCGTACCCCAGCGCCTCGGTGCTCGCGAGAATTGACCCACTTCTGCTCGCGAGGAGTGACCCAGCCTGAAAACAGGATCTGAGATCGCGTTCGCGATCGCGATCGGCTGCCGAAGAAGGGGGCTCTCGTCCTGGAGCGGCGATTGCTGCGGCCGAGCGACGGCGAGGGTGCGGGGGATCAGCCTTGCGGGTCGCGCAAGGAGGGGCCGTCGATCCGAATGGTGTGGCACTGATGGCGGAGGCGGCTGAGGAGCGCGTCCACCAGCGCCTTGTTGCCGAGGAAGGACTGCCATTCGGGGTAGTCCATGTTCGTCGTGACGATTGTGGGATACCGGCGGTAGCGTTCTTCCATCAGCTTGAAGAAGATGTTGGTTTGTTCGGGGCGGAGATTCACGTACCCGAGCTCGTCGATGAGCAAGCACGGGATCCGGATCAAGCTGTTGAGGAGCTGCCGGGTCGAGCGATCGGCCAGCGAGGCGTACATCTCGTCGAAGAGATCTTGCGCGCGGATGAAGCGCCCGCGATAGCCGTTCTGAATCGCCTTGAGCAGCAGGCCGGACGCCAAGCCGGTCTTCCCCACGCCGGTCGGGCCGATCAGCACGATGTTCTCGGCCTTGGCGACAAACTCCAGTTCCGCCAGCGCGCGCATCTGCTTCGGGTTGACGCCGGGCTGGCGCTTGAAGGGAAACGATTCAAGGGTCCAGGTCTCGGGCAGCTGCGCCTGCTTGATGCGCCAGGCGAGCGAGGTTTCCTGGCGATGCTGATACTGTGCGCGGAGCAGCCGTGCGAGGAAGGTGTCGTACGCGAGTTGCTGCTTCTTGGCGTGCGCGAGCTCGTCGTCGATGATCACGGCGATCTTCTTCAGGTGCAGGCTGCGGAGCAGCTGATCGATTTCGTCGGTCATTCCTCCTCCTGGTCGGCCAGCCGGAAATAGTCCTTGGCGATCACGCGCAGGATCAGGCGCTCGAGGCGATCGAGATCGTAGAGGCCGTACTCAAGGGCGAGCGTCACGGCGTGGTGGACGGCGGCGCGCGGATATTCGCGCGAGAGTATCAGCAAGCGGCGGAGCGCCAGCGTGCCGCGGCCGCCGGCGCGCTGGGTAAGCGCCGCCGCGTATGCAGGCAGCGGCGGCTCGGCCTGCGCCAGGATCTGCGCTTCGGGCGGCGGTTGCTGACTCGGCCGCGCGCCGCGCGGGGGACGATGCTCGGGGCACGTCACGCGGCTGACGGTACGCGCCAGGACCTTCGCATGGGAGGCGACGAGCCGCGGCCCCTGGTAGACGTCGATCCGATCCTTGGTTTCTCGCACTTCGAGCTGGCGCCCGATCAAGAGGTAGGGTACGGAGTAGCGGTGGCCGTGCACGTTGACGTAGCCCTCGACATCGACGAGGCGGTGATGGAGCGCGTAGACCTCCGGGATGAAGAGGGGCAGCGGCTGCAGGAGCGGCCGTTCGGCAGCGAAGAGCTCGCGGGGACTCGCGTGCAGGTGGTCTTTGTACGTGGCGTTGACCTTGTCGCACCAGGCGCGAGCCTGCGCGTTGAGATCGGCGAGGTCGGCAAAGGTGCGTCCGGCGAGGAAGTTGTGTTCGATGAAGTGGAAGGGACGCTCGACGCGACCGGAGCGATTGGCGTCGCCCTTTTCGTGCGCGCGAAAGGTAAAGGAGAAACGCTCGGCGAAGGCCGCCATTTCAGGCGCCGGCACCATGCGTGTCCCGGTGCCGGACGCGACCACGACGTGCGTGTTGTCGATCATGCAGGTCGCGGCGGACGCGCCGAGCGCGGTGAGGGCGTCGGTCAGAAACACCTTGCAATAGAAGCGGGTGAAGGCCGGATAGGCCTGAAAGAAGAGCATGCGCGAGTAACACAGTACGAGCGAGGCGGTCTCGATGCGCTGCTCGACGCCGGCGATCGACGCGCGATGGGGCGAGGTGTCATGCTGCATCTCCTGGCCGGGTGAGAAGTCGTAGTGCCCCACCGGTGTCGGGGGCGGGTGCCCGATCCCATGCCGGCGGCAAAATGCGGTGAGCGCGGGATAGGAAATCGCCACGCCCTGCGCCACGAGCTCCTCGTGCACGCGGACCAGATTGCCGCGGCACTGCTGGTACAGCTCGCCGATCTGATCGCGATGGGGCTCCGCTTTCTCGGCGCGTTCAAGGCGTGGCACCGTCGGGCTGCCGGTCTTGACCACCGTCCGCACCGTCCCACGGGAGATCCGCAGGGCGCGCGCAATGTGGCGGATGCCCAGCCCCTTCGCCCGGAGACTCAGAATCGCTGCCCGGACTCCCTGATCGAGCATTCTGTAACTCCTGTTCGCAGCGTCGTTGCAGATCCTGAAAATCGAGCTGGGCCGACTCGAAGACGCGCCACGCCCGCGCGCGCTCTGGCGGCAAGACGCCGCCGCCATGCTGCAGACGCCGTTGGGCGCGGCGCGCGATCGCCCCCAGCATGTGGAAGTCGGTCATCAAGGCCTCGGGCATCGAGGCTTCGGCGCGGGCACTTGCCGGCGCCGTGTCATCGGTCAGGCGCAGCACCAGCAACGGGTCACTCAGGACCAGCTCACGCGTGGCGTCCGGGCCGCCGACGTAGTGGTGATACAGGCGACCCACCTGGCGGGACGTGAGGTGATGTGGGGCGATCGCCGCCGCAAGGCGCACGCACTCCTCGCGCTTGGCGCGCGCCAACGGCACCAGGTACTTCATCGCCGCGTGCGCGACGATCTGCCCCTCGCGGACGTGCGCCTGGATTGTCTCGGGGAGCGTACGCACCAGACCGAGCCGTCGAGAGACCCAGCTCACGCTCCGATCGAAGCGCCGCGCGACGGCGTCCAGCGCCAGCCCGTGCTCGTCGTGCAGCGTGCGCAACAGCCACGCCTGCTCGAAGACGTTCTCGGGCGTGTCGGTCTGGAGCAGATGGCGAAAGATCAGGGCGTCGCCCGTGGCCATCTCCCACACGACCGCCATCACCGTGTCCCGGTGCAAGCGGTGCAAACAGCGGATGCGTTTGTGGCCGTCCACCACGACATAGCGCGCGTCACTCGTCACGACGACGATCGGCATCTGCTGCCCGACCTCGGCGAGTGACGCCAGCAGCCGGCGCTCGCGGGCGGGTTGCCGCACACGGAGCGCGTCGTAGCGCCGATCCAGTTGGTGAAATTCCAGCTCCATCACCCGTCGGTCAGTGGCGCCAGACCTCCGGGACGCGTCGAGGCGTCACCAGCAGCTCCGCACGCGACCGCCCACAGACGATGCAGTGCTGCGCGGACACGCGACGGCCCGAGACCGGCGCCACGCCCGCGAGTCTGACGAATCGAGGCGGCCGGAAGGAACCCTGATCCATCACGCGGCGGCGTGCCCGATACGCCCGCTGCCGGTCGCGATGATCGAGCCGACCTTCAGGGCTCCGTTGGTGACGACTGCGCGCGGCGCGGCGCACCTGTGTCCGCGCCTCGTCGCGACAGGTCTCCGAGCAGTAGACGTGTCCGCGATCGCAGGACGGACAAATGCCGAAGGACTGAGCGCACGCTCGGCACGTGCGCACC
>CAZCEL010000478.1:0-3906 GCA_964497175.1 uncultured Bifidobacteriaceae bacterium | reverse complement strand
GTGAATCCAGAGCAGGCGGTGATGTGCGGCAGCGGCCGCCAGGATGGTTTCCGAGCGCCCGAGCGCGGAATAGACCTGCTCGAAGCGCGCCATGAACCGCGGCACGGCGCCCGGACTGATGGCAAGGTGCCGCCCGACCCTCACATCGTCGCGTCGCAGTTCGCCCGCGACGAGGCTCACACGACGCCCGCTCTCCGGGTCCGTGACAACAAGCAGCTGCTCCGGCAACAGCTCGCTGAAGCGACGATGAATCTCGCACATCGCACCCATCGTCGTCGCGCGGCCCGTCACTCCGCCTTCGTCGATCCAGCGCTGCACGGCGACATGCGCCTTGGCCTCGAGCTGAAGACTGCGCTTTTCGGGATCGCCGCTGTAGTCGTTCTGCATCGCACGCTCGATGTCGACCGGGTGCGTGTTGTGACCTTCGAGCAGGTTGGAGTAGTAGCAGTTCATGGCTCGAACGAGGTCGGCCAGCGGCTCGACGATGCCCGGAGCCAGGCTCCGTCGAAAACCCGCGGACGCGGCGGCAAGCTCGACCGCGAGATCGCTCAGCGGCTCGCGATGACGCGACGCTGCCGACAGAATCATCGGTTCCATTGCGGCGGGGTTTTCGCCGCGGTCGTCGGCGTCCGCGTTGGCCGATTTACTGGCCGGTTCGTCACTGCTCATAATGACCTGTATAACAGCCATTTAGGAACAGTTCAACTTTCCGTGAGGCCGGTTAGACGGCCGGTTTGTTGGTCGCTCAGGCAGTGTTGGTAACTCTATGATTGCTCCGGGCGGACACGAGTGGGCCCGAAGATGACGTACCTTGGGGGGCATCCATGAGTGACATGACGGACACGACATCAGGACATCTCGACAGCTGCAGATCCCGTCAGGCGGAGCGAGTCTCAAGCATCGACCGCCGATCGTTTCTGGCGCGGATGGGCGCCGTGGCCGCTGCTGCAGAAGCGATCACATCAGTTGCCTGCCGGAATGGTGATGCGGTGACGACAGCAGCAGCCGCACAGAGCGCCGGAGGCATCAGGAGCGCCGACCTGAAGGAGCGGCTGGCGAAGGATGGAGAGTTCGGCCTCACCGCCCGCTACTGGACGGGTCGCGTCCAACTCGAGGTCGGCTCAAGGGCCTACGTTCTCAACCTGTCGAACGGCAACGTTGCTGACGTGATGGACGTCGGGCCGGGCAGCGCCAATCAGGCCGATGTCCGCATCGCTGGCCCGGAGTTGGTCTGGCGGGATCCGCGCGCGCTCCTCGGGCTGATCGTGCCGGCGGCCAGCGGGCTGGCCGAAGCTCTCCGAGTGGAGGGAGACCGCGTCAATCACGTCGCTCCCTATCAACCGGCTATCGTGCGGCTGGTGGGGGTCATTCGCGAGGCGCTCGGCGGTGCCGTTGAACAGGCGGCGCCCGAGGTGCGCCGCAAGTTCGACACTGCCGTTGGCCGATACGTGTACGTACCGATCGACGGCGTTCAGTACCGCATCTACTATGAGGAGGCCGGAAGGGGTATCCCCCTCGTGCTGCAGCACACCGCCGGATCCGACGGGCGCCAATGGCGTCATCTGCTCGAAGACGAAGAGCTTCAGCACCGGTTCCGCATGATCGCTTACGACCTCCCCTTCCATGGCAAGTCAGTGCCACCGCCGAGCGTGAAATGGTGGGAGCGGGAGTACCGTCTGACCCGCGACCATGTGATGAACGTCATCGTGAGCTTCTGCCGGACCCTCGAGCTCGAACGTCCCGTGTACATGGGGTGCTCGATCGGTGGCTATCTGGCCGCGGACCTGGCCTTGCACCATCCAAAGGACTTCAGGGCAGTCATTGGGGTCAATGCGTCCATTGCTGGGGCCAGAGCGCCGAGTCGAGACACGCAGGCCAGGGACCAGATGAACAGGCCCATTGGAGACCGTGGTCTGGTCGATACGAACTACCACCCACGGGTCAACGGCGCCTCGATCGGGGCGTCCATGTACGAGCTGACGTCGCCCGTCGCACCAGAGGCGTCGCGACGTGAGACCGGGTGGGTGTACAGCCAGGGGGGACCCGGCGTGTTCGCGGGTGACCTGTACTACTACGTGTACGACCACGACCTCGAGGGGTTGGCGTCGAAGATAGACACGTCCGAGGTCGGCGTGCATTTCCTGAGCGGCGAATTCGACCCCTCTGCAGTACCGGGGCCACTCAGCATGGCCGCGCTGGCGAAACAGATCCCGGGGTCGACCAGCGCCATCATCAAAGGCGGGTCGCACTTCGTCATGAGCGACGACTATCAACGCTTCCGTGAGGCGTTGTTGCCGGTGCTCGAGCAGATCGAGTCGTCACGTCGTTCGTAGCCCCAATTCAGCGGCGGGCGGCTTTCAGAAGCGACGACCTGATGGCGGCGGGGACCTCAATAGCCACGAAGCGGTCGCCGGCGAACAGGTAGTCCTCGCCGCTCTCGTCGATGACCCGCAGGTCACCGTCGCGCTCTGCTTGTTCATCCGGCAGCACCGTGTAGATCTTGTTTCGCTCGAGCGAGGCCTCGTACCCGTCGTTGCGGACGCACACGGCGAATCTCTGTGCCGTGACGCGTCTCGGGCGTCCAGTCGAGGTACCTTTTGCGCTTGAGCTCTTTCTTGCCGATACCGTGCGCTTCATAACCAGCCAAGGGCGCCGCCCTTGATATCCCACAGACTCTCGAGGAGCGCGCCCTCGGCTGGTTAGGACGTTGCTGCCTTTGGCGCGCTCCGCGCGCCTAGGACCGCTATGCGGCCTTCGCTAGACCAACGCAACGAGCACGAAATCTCGTTGTGGGCCGCATCGCGGTCCAATGCAGTTCGGCGAGTCGGATGCGACCGGTCCGAAGTCGTATCCACGCGCTGCCTTTCATCTTCCTCCAGAAGCCTTTGCCATACAACCGACGGAGTCTGGCCAGGTCGCGGATTCCATGGCCTGCGGCGATGGTTTCGATGTTCGTGATCTGTAGCGCCGTAATAGACCTGAAGGCTCAGAGGCGGGTCAAGCGATCGCGTCCCCACCGGGGCCGGACCCCTTATAATCCACCTCGACCTCCGTGCCACTCGGCCCAGGCGTCCGCCTCGGCGTCTACGAGATCACCGCCCTCATCGGCGCGGGCGGCATGGGGCAGGTCTATCGGGCGAGGGACACGAAGCTCGGCCGCGACGTGGCGATCAAGGTCCTGCCGCCCGAGTTCGGCGCCGATCCCGAGCGCGTGGCGCGGTTCGAGCGCGAGGCGAAGACGCTCGCCGGCCTGAACCATCCCAACATCGGCGCGATCTACGGGATGGAAGAGCGCGACGGGGTCTCGGCGCTCGTGCTCGAGCTGGTCGAAGGGCCGACGCTGGCGGACCGCATCGCGCAGGCACCCATTCCCATTGAGGAGGCGCTGTCGATTGCCCGGCAGATTGTCGACGCCGTCGAGGCCGCGCACGAGCAGGGGATCATCCATCGCGACCTGAAGCCCGCGAACATCAAGGTGCGGAGCGACGGGACCGTAAAGGTGCTGGACTTCGGGCTGGCGAAGGCCCTGGCCGGCGATTCTGCAGGTTCATCACCTGGCGCGTTGACCAACTCGCCGACGCTGACGAGCCCCGCGGCGATGACCGGGATCGGCATCATCCTCGGGACGGCGCCGTATATGGCGCCGGAGCAGGCCCGTGGGCGCGCAGCGGACCGGCGCAGCGACGTCTGGGCGTTTGGGTGCGTGCTGTTCGAAATGCTCAGCGGCGTGCGGGTGTTTGCGGGCGACGATGTGGCGGAGACGCTGGCGTTCGTGCTGACGAAAGCGCCGGACTGGACGGCGCTGCCGGCGACCACGCCGACGTCGGTGCGACGACTCCTGCGCCGGTGCCTCGAGCGCGATCGGCGGAGGCGGCTCGCGGACATGTCCGACGTGCGGTTGGAGCT
>CAZCEL010000477.1:0-3922 GCA_964497175.1 uncultured Bifidobacteriaceae bacterium | reverse complement strand
CACGTGCGCTCCCTCCGGCCAAGATTGCCCTCGTGAACCAGGCCGTTCTCAACGCCTGCGACGCGCGTACTCGAGCGTGCTCGAGAACATGGGAGGCAAGCAAGACAACTGGCTGCGGCTGTTCCTGGCGCCGGGCATGGATCATTGCCGAGGCGGGCCGGGTCCCGATCAGTTCAACTTCCTTGGCGCCCTCGAGCGGTGGCGGGAATCGGGCGTCGCACCCGATCAACTCATCGGCGCTCACGTAACCAATAACAGAGTGGACATGACGCGCCCGGTGTGTCCTTATCCGCAGGTCGCCACATACCGGGGCGTCGGCAGCACGAACGACGCCGCGAATTTCGTGTGTAAAGCGCCGTAACCACTGACGATAGGAACGATTCAGGAACGATTAGCGTTGTTTTCGGAAGCTGCGTCATGCGATCGCCGCCCCCCTCCACCCGGCATAGTCCGTGACGCCGCGGTACGCGAGGGCTATCGAGTCGAAGGGTTCGCGCCGACCTCGCGCGCGGCACAGAAGCTCAATGAGGCCGGCATCGGCGCGAGCACGTTACACCATCACCTGGCGCGGCAGAGAAGGAACCACGCACGGACCAGAAACGACTGTGCGTGCTCGACGAATCCAGTACTGAAACAGCTGTTCCTCATTGCCAGTTCCGTCCCAAGCTTTTCGATAGATGCTCCAGAAGTTCCCGCGCTGCGAAAGGTAGGCCACCTGATTGCCGTCCGGGGACCAGGTAGGGAATCTATCCGGGGCACTTGATGGCCGACACATCGTGTACGTCGGCGCCGCCGGAAAGGCAGCCGCTGAAGTGTGGGCGCTCGAGAACTTCCTGCCCGCCCTTGCGGGGAAGGAGTAACGACCACCAACGCGAATCCGGCTTCAGCCGGATTCCACAGACTCCACCTGTTCCATCTGTTCCATCTTCCATGACTACAACGCCAGATCGACGGCACCTCGCGCCACGTCGTTCCACGGCACCACCGCGATGCCGCGACCGAGCGTCCGGCCCTCGACGGCCGAACAGACCACCCAGCCACGCTTGAGAGACAGATCCTTCATGGATTGGCGGAGTCCAGCGACCGCGTACTGATCGACCGCGGCGCCGAGCTTGATCTCGACCGGAAGGATGCGCCTGCCGCTGACGATGAGCAGGTCGACCTCAGCGCCGGCCTGTGTCCGCCAGAAATAGAGCTCCGGCCGCACGAGACGCTCAGCAGCGAGGCCCGCGAGCTCCTCGATCACGAGTCCCTCGAAGGAACTCCCGCGACGCGACCACGTGTCCAGATCCGCTCCGGTGCGGAGGCCTGCAAGGAAATGCAGCAGGCCCGTGTCGCGGATGTAGATTTTCGGGCTCTTGGTCATGCGCTTCTGAACGTTCGCGAAATACGGGCGCAGGCGACGGACCATGAACGTGGACTCGAGCACATCGAGGTAGCTGTTGACGGTGTGAACGGACACGGCAAGCGACCGCGCCAAATCGGACACGCTCAACAGACTTCCGTGCACGTGCGTCAACATCGTCCAGAGCACGCGTAGCCGATCGGATGGCAGCGACAGACCCAGCGAGGGCAGGTCGCGCTCGAGAAAGGTCGTCACGTAGCTGTCGAGCCACTCGCCCCGGGCGCGGTCGCCGCGCAGCCGCTGCACACGAGGATAGCCACCCCAGAACCAACGATCGCGAGCCCACCGCGTGCCGGCCAGTTCTGCGGCACGAAACGGCGTGAGCTCCAGCAGGCCCAGGCGGCCTGCGAGCGTCTCAGAGGCCGTACGCAGCAGCGGTGGACTTGCAGAGCCTAGCAGGACGAACCGGCCGTTCGCCTGCGACTTGTCGATGGCGTAGCGGAGCGCCGGAAATACCTCTGGCAGGCGCTGCACCTCATCGATGACCAGTCGGCGGGGGTTGGCGTCGAGAAACCCTTCGATGTCGCCGGCCAGCATCGTCCGGTCGGCCGGCCGCTCGAGGTCGAGATGCCGCCACGAAGGCAGCTCGTGGCCGACAAAGGTGCTCTTGCCCGACTGGCGCGGGCCGTAGACGAGCACGGCAGGGAAGGTTCGCAGCAGCCGAGCCAGTCGATGGCGCTGGATGCGTGGAAGATACCTGGTCATACCTAGTATTATTGAACCATATATTCACATTTACAATGTATGAGCATTCCTCGGGGTCGAACACGATCGTGTCCCACACCGTGCCGGCGACCCACCATTCCCCTTCCAGGTCTCCGCCGCTCGCCGCATCGGCTCCGACTCGAACCCATTCGCTGGATTGCCCGGAACGGTGTGTGTCCGCCGTTTCTGCGCGCCCGTCGCCGCATCGTAGGCGGACGTGCGCCGAACGGCTGAGCCAGGTTGCATCCCGTGCCGGCCTCTCACCGAATCCTCACAGAATCCCGCTAGGATCTCCGGTGGCCATGTTCCTCAGCCGCTGGCTCCATCCACCCCGGCGCCTCGTCGCGCTCTTCCTGCTCATCACGCTCGTGCCGTCGTTGTTGCTTGTGGCCGCCGGTTGGCGCCTGCTCGAACAGGACCGCGCCCTCTCGCTTACGCAGCTCGTCGAGCGGCGCGAGCAGGCTGCGGACCTCGCAGTCGTGGACCTGGAACGCAGTCTTGTTTCCGCTGAACGGGTGCTTCGGGATCCCGCGGTCCTGCGCCAGGTGACTCAGACCGGCGACGATGTGGTGGCGGTCGTGATGGGGGCAGGTCGGGTGGAAGCTTTTCCAGAGGGCCGGCTGACGTTCTACCCGAAGACAGATGCTGGGTGCGAAGCGCCGGCGAGCGAGTTTGCGGGCGGCGAGGAGCTTGAGTTCCGGCGGCAGGACTTCGCCGCAGCGGCTGCGTGGTTTCGACGCCTGGCCGGCTCCCACGACCCCGCTGTTCGGGCAGGTGCGCTTATCCGACTGGCCCGAAACCTCCGGAAGAGCGGAAGTATGGAGGAGGCCCTGCGCGTCTACTCGCAGGCGACAGAGATGACCGGAGTGGCGGTCGGCGGCATACCTGCTGATCTGCTGGCTCGATGGGCTGCCTGCGAGCTTCTGGAGACCGAGCTGCGCGTATCGCGGCTCCGCGAACACGCGCTCGCAATCCGCCAGAATCTGCTCGCTGGGCGCTGGCGGCTCGACCGCGCCTCCTACGAGCTGCATCTCTCTGACGTCGACCGCTGGATCGGCACCGAGAGCGCAGCGCTCCCGGCCGCAGGGGGACAGGCTCTCGCATACGCCACCGAGTGGCTCTGGAATCGCCGGCAGAGCCTGCAGACAGACGCACGTGACGCATCGGGACGGCAGGCTCTTCTCTTCAGTGGCATCCCGGTCACGGTCGTGTGGTGGGGCAACGCGGACCAGCTATCCGCGCTGGTAGCGGGGCCCGCGTACGTCGAGCGGCAGTGGGTGGCGACGATACAGACAGCCTTCGAACGCCAGCGCCTGCGGCTCTCGCTCCATGACCCCGGCGCGCGCATGGCCTCCGTGTCGGGCACGCGCCGCGCCGCCGCCGAGACGAGGCTGCCGTGGACGCTCGTTGTCGAGGACACGGATCCGGAGGGCGAGCTGGCGCGCCTGTCCGGCCGTCGGACGCTGTGGATCGGGGGCCTGGTGCTGCTCGCCGCAGTCATCGCCGGAGGAATTCTCGTCATCGCCCGTGGGGTGACGCGCGAGCTGGCGGTCGCGCGGCTGCAGTCCGACTTCGTCGCAGCCGTCTCGCACGAGTTTCGTACGCCGCTCACGTCACTCCGCCAGCTCACCGAAATCCTGGTGGACAATCGGGTCCCCTCTGACGAAAGACGACCGATCTACTACCAGGCCCTGGCCCGCCAGACCGAGCGTCTCCACCGCCTCGTCGAGAGTCTGCTCGACTTCGGAACCGGGAGGCTCTCGTTGTCGAGCACGCCAGCCGGAACCACGTCATGGGATGGTCCCCCGATGG
>CAZCEL010000476.1:0-3929 GCA_964497175.1 uncultured Bifidobacteriaceae bacterium | reverse complement strand
ATACCGAATAGGCGTAGTCATCCGGAGTTTGCTTGATCGCCGGCCACGGGCCAGGCCCCAGGCCAGGCGAGGAGACCGGCGGGGGGCGCGGCGTGAACAGGTACAAGAGGCGGCCGAGGCTGAGGGTGCCGCCCGGATCATCGACCGCCGGCGGCACTGCGCCCAGGACGGCTGCCAGTGCCAGGATCGCGGCGCCGACGCTGGCCTCGATCTCCACCAGCGACAGGAGACGCCCGTACAGAGTCGGCCGTTGCGCATCCGGCTCCTTCCCCGACGGGGACGCGGCGCTCAAGGCGGGACGGATCACTAGGAAGTTCAGTGCCCCTGCTGTGAGGACCGGAACCAGCAGCAGCAGCTTCGCCAGAAGCGTCAGGCCATAGGGCGACGCAATGATTGACATCGGACCGCCGAGTTGGCGGGTCGCGTTGTAGAGGCCGGTGCAGATCAGCACCCCTGCGCTGGTAAGCGCGATCGGCGTGATCCGGTTGACGATCGGTACCAGGACAGGTTTCCTGGTCTCCTCGCCGAGTTGCCGCAGCGGACCGAGCAGCAGGCGAAACTGGATCAGGAGGCCGATCCAGGATGCGGCCGCCAGGATGTGCAAGGAGTCGGCAATGATTGCAATGACCGAACCGGAGGCCTGCGCCGACGCATGGCTCGCGAGTGTTCGCGAGAGGAGCGCCGCCGCCGCCACGGCCAGCGCACTCCACCACCAGAACGCGGAGCGGACCGAGAGGGCCGTGCCGCGACTGGGCGCACGAGGTTTCCGTACGATCATCAGGAGGGTGGCCAGGAGAACCACGCGAGCGATCCAGACCCACCCGGCCGCCGTTCGCGTGAGGAATCGCCAAACGGCGGAGAACTCGACCACGCTGAGAATCGACCCGCCGGAGATATCGGCCACTTGCAGATAAAGTTCCGGGAGGCCAGCCGCCAGTGCGATCCACGCGGCGGTAGTCACGATTCGAGCGACCTTACTCTCGATCGGATCGAACAGGCTCGGTGACAGCCCGACCTTGATGAGGGCCGGTCTCAGTAGGGCCACGACGCACCATGGACCGGCAGCCGCCGTGACGAGGGCGATGAGCAACAGTGGGCGAATTAGCGCATCAAGCATGTCGGGCTCTTTTATATGTCGGGTCTGTTCACTCGCCTCGCGTGACGCTTAGATCGTGCGATCCCCAGCCTATAGGCCATCTGCGTACTTGGGCGGCGCGCACCAGTGCCGTTCCAACTACCTTCGCCTCGCGGCGTTGCTGGCCCTCAGGGCACTCCCTGCGACGCACCCGGTTTCGAGTCACACCGGCAATTGTCCAGGCGTCGGTGCCCGCGTCGTACATCACCCACGAAGCGCCGGCACATCGTAGCCATTTCAAGCGCCTTGCGAGGAACGATCATATCAGATGAGATGGCGGCGATGGGACTGGATTTCACCGATTATGGAGATGACTCTAACGAAGCCGGCGGAACAATCGCCCAAGCGATTTGCACCGGTGGAACGGCGGCAGAGGTTTGCCAGTCAAAGTAGGCCCCAGGCTGAACGGACGCACCCGGAAAACGTGTCTGCCAACGATCCGGAAGGGCAGCTCCATATGTGGGAACGTGCCAGATAATGATCCCCCCTCGCCGCTTGAATTCTTCGTCACTCGTCCACAGGCTCCTCTTAGGATTCAGATCCAAGTACACCTCTGGACGGTGCGGCGAGTAAAAACCAACATTCTCCGCTATCCAGCCGTCTCCACCGACGATAGGCAATGGCGTTCCGTAGCGTTTCACCCACTGGCCGGTCACATAATCCGCAATGGCTTGGCCGGGGAAAAGCCCACTCGTGCCGCGTCCGGTAAGCGCTGGGACGACGGTATGTGTACCAACGAACGTAATCACCCAGAGGGCCGCGAACCCCATGAATACATACCGAAACCGACGCAGGACCGTGTCGCTTAAGGCAGGTCGGAGATGATAGAGAATGAACACTCCGACAAAGGACCATAGTGGCATTCCCCATCGCATCGTCAGAGAGAATCCAGTGAGGACCGAAACGACGAGATACGCTAGAAACGGCCCGAGTGTTGCGGTGAAGAGAAACTCGCGTGCAAATCCTCGGCGGGCGACCACTGCGTTTCTCAAAAGTGCCCGGGATGCCGGCATGCCCATCATGATGAACACCGGCGCAAGCACCAAGGCTTGCCCGAAGGCAAATATGAGAGGATGAACGAGGTGATCGAGGAAAGGCCCTTTACTACTGCCACTCGTTGCGCGTGCCAGCGCGTAGTGAATCGTCGTAAAGTCATTTCTGGACAGCCAGATGACATGTGGCGCGAAGGTAGCGGTCGCAACCGCCAATGCAACGTACGGACCTGGTTTGGCACAGTGTGTCCGGGCTTGAGCATTGAACAGCACAAAGGCAAGCAGTGGCACGAGCAACAACACCATATCGTATCTGGTCAGAAGACCCAGTCCGGCCGTCACTCCACACAACACCCAATCGTGCATCCTTCCATAGTTCAAGGCCCGCCAAAGAAAAAGGACCGTGAAAGCCCAAAGCGGCACCTGTAAGACGCCAGCGTTTAACTGGGGGCTCATGTGACTATAGTACAGGATGCCCTCAAGCATGAGCACGCTCAGCAGGGCGTATGTCGGCTCCATAAGATCACGAGCTAATCGCCATACCGCCCATAAGCAGGCACAGATGGCAATTTGACTGGCCAGATAGGCTCCCCAAAGCCTTTTGCCGGCGATCTGAACGAACGGTTCCGCAATCCAGGCCGACAGGGGCGGATGCTTCCAGTAGCCCCACTGTGGATGCCTTCCCCAGTTGAGCAGCTCGATGACGTCGAGCGGGCCGTTTGGCTGGCTTAGGGTCGGCACAAGCGTCCACACGATGCCGTGCAGGGAAACAAACACCCAAAAGAGGGCTGTCGGGTTGCGCATATCAAGGAATGACGATCTCAATCGGCGGGCCTTTCAGCCGTCCTTCTACCGCCGGTTGCCCCCGCGGACCAGCGGCCGCCGTCACGAGAGCAACGGGCAAGAACGGGCGAATCAACGCATAGAGCACGGCGAAGGGTGGGGGGTGAGGGAGGAGCCTAGTTCACGATCGTGTTCAAGCAGATGGACGCCGACTTGCCTGTGTGGGAGCGTTCGCAGACAGTGCAGCAGCAAGGTCTCCCATCTTCAGATCCGGGTGATCCACCCGAGACCCTCGAAGACTGATTTGACGGAGGCGAGATTGTTGCGATTGAACAGGCTCTTCGCGGCGCCGCGCCACATCCCCTGTCGGGCCTGGGCGATGGAGTCACTGACCGAAACGGCCACGTGCTGCATGACCGAGGCATCCCGGTAACAGTCGATCATGCACCGCGTGCAGCTGTCCCGGATCCGCCGGGAATCGTCGAAGTCAAAAATGGAGCACATCGGCTTTTCCCAGAAGTGGCACCGCCAGAGGAGAAAGTTCCAATCGAGGTAGAAATACTTGTACCCGCCCAGGCACGGGAAACGCTGGGGCTCGTCTCGCAAAAACCGCTGCATCTCCTCCAAAGACGCCGTCGGGTTCACCACGTGCATCTGGCGCTTCAGCTTCTTGACCTCGTCGAACGCCCGGTGAAGCTCTTCGGGCGCATAGCTGACGAGTGCGGAGTCGGCGTGACCGAGGAAGCTCGATCCGAGGGTCGTCAGGGGGTACGAGAAGGTGACGGCGTCGAATCCGAGGTCTCGAAGGAAGGCGGGGAGTGCAGCATAGTTTTCGATCAGGCGACTCATCGTGACCGATGCGGTGCTGTGAATCCCCAGTTGCTTCAGCAACGGATTCGCCTTCTTGATCTTCTCGCAGACCTTCGGCAGCCTCCGGTTCTCCTCGTGCACCGTCGCAGACGCCGCGTCGATCGAGATAATGATACTTGATAGGCCGCTGTCGTTCAGATCTCGGATCC
>CAZCEL010000475.1:0-3931 GCA_964497175.1 uncultured Bifidobacteriaceae bacterium | reverse complement strand
CTGCTCGACGAGCCGACGACCGGCGTCGACCCGGTGTCGCGCCGCGAGTTCTGGGATGCACTCGCGCATCTGGCGGCCGGCGGCCTGACGATTCTCGTGGCCACTCCCTACCTGGACGAGGCGGAGCGCTGCCACCGCGTGGCGCTCTTGTATGCCGGCGTGATTCAGCAGATCGGGACCCCGGAGGAGCTTCGCGGCAGTCTGGGCGCGGCCCGCCTCGAGGTGCGGACCTCGTCGCTCGGGATGGCCGAGCAGGTGCTGGGCGGGCTGACCGACACCGACGCCGATCTGGTCGACGTGCAGCGCTTCGGCGATCGCCTCGACGTCCTCGTCCGGGAGCCCGATCGTGCGCGCGACACCATCGCCCGGCACCTGGGCGCTGCCGGACTCGACGTCGTCGAGATCCGGCGCGACGAGCCGCTGCTCGAAAACACGTTCGTCGCCAGGCTTCGGACGCTCGGCGAGCACATGAGCCATCCGCCGTTTCCGGGCCGGCACGCACACCACGAGGTCCACGGCGAGGTCGCGATCGGCGCGGCCGACCTGGTGAAGGACTTCGGATCGTTCCGGGCGGTCGAGAACGTCAGTCTGGAGATTCGAAGCGGCGAGGTGTATGGGCTGCTCGGCGCGAACGGTGCCGGCAAGACCACCACGATCAAGATGCTGTGCGGCCTGCTCGATCCCACGAGCGGCCGCGTTCGGCTCGCCGGCTCGAAAGGCAGCGTGCGCACGCCGGGAGTCCGCCAGAAGGTCGGGTACATGTCGCAGAAGTTCTCGCTGTACGAGGATCTCTCGATCGAGGAGAACCTCACCTTCTTTTCGGGCGTGTACGGGGTCCCGGTCGAAGAGCGGGCGGAGAAGATCGAGTGGGTCCTGGCGTTTGCGGGGCTGGAAGGCAGCGCTGGCCAGCTCGTCGGGAGCCTGCCGGGCGGCTGGAAACAGCGCGTGGCGTTTGGCGCTGCCATCTTGCACGAGCCGAGGGTGCTCTTTCTCGACGAGCCGACCTCCGGTGTCGATCCCGTCGCGCGCCGCACATTCTGGAGGCTCATCAACCGGCTGGCCGATGCGGGCACAGCGATCCTCGTCACCACCCACTATCTCGAGGAGGCCGAGCAGTGCAATCGCCTCGGGCTGATGGTGGCCGGCCATCTGGTTGCCGAAGGCACGCCGACCGGCATCAAGGCTGCGCAGCCGGGGCACCTGCTGGAGCTGCACGTCGACGAGCCGCAGCGCGCGGCTGACTTCCTCAAGCAGACGATGGACCGCTGGCGCGTGTCATTGTTCGGGCGCCGGCTGCACGTAATCAGCGACGCCGAGCCCGGAGAGGGCGAGCGCGAGGTTCGCGAGGCGTTTCAATCGGCTGGAATCCGGCTGCTCGGCGCGCGCGAGGCGCGCTTCTCGCTCGAAGACGTGTTCATCAGCGTCGTCGAGCAGGCGCGCCTGCAGGGCAAGGTCGCGGGAGAGTGACGGGCCCCATGAAGCGAATGCTGGCGCAGGTGCGCAAGGAGCTGACGCAGTTGCTGCGCGACCGGCTCGCGCTGGCGCTCGCGCTGGTGCTGCCGCTGATGCAGCTCACGCTGATGGGATCGTCGTTGTCGCTCGTCGTGCGAGACCTTCCCATCATCGTGCAGGATCTGGACGACTCGCCGGCTTCACGCGAGCTCATCGACGCGTTTCGCGCGTCGGTGACCTTCCGCATCCTGCCCTGGCCGACCGACCGGCCGCCCGAAGAAGCATTCACTGCGAACTTCGCCCGGGGAGCCCTGATCATTCCCGAGGATTTTGGCCGGAGCCTGGCGCGGGGCACCGAGTCGCCCGTGCAGATTCTGGTGGATGGATCGGATGCGAACACCTCCCGGCTGCTCGCGGGCTACGCCAGCGGCGTGCTCGGTTCCTTCGGCCTGGCACATGGAGCTGGTAGCGGGCGCGCGGGCGCGGTCCAGACGGCCATGCGGTTCTGGTACAACCCGTCGCTGTCGTCGAAACGGTTCTACGGGCCCGGCATCTTCGTGATGGCCATCTCGATGTTTCCTCCGCTGCTGGCGACTCTGGCGATGGCCCGGGAAGGCGAGCGCAAGACCATTCTCCAGGTGTACGTGTCGAATATCTCGGCGTTCCAGTTCCTGCTGGGCAAGGTGCTGTCGTTCATGCTGCTCGCGCTTGGCGAAACCGTCCTGCTCGTCGCGTATCTGTTCCTGTTCTTCGACGTGGGCTGGGCCGGGGATCCCACGCCCTTTGTCGTGGCGACGCTGCTCTACACGTTCTGCGTCGCGTCGTTCGGGACGATGGTGGGTGCCGTCATCCCGAACCAGGCGGCGGCGATGCAGGCGGTGATGTTCGGCGGCTTCCTGCTGGTGTTCATGCTCTCGGGCCTGATCTTTCCGTTGAGCAACGTGCCGGCCGGGCTCCGCTGGCTGTCGAACCTCGTCTGGTCCCGCTACTACATCGAAGTCGTCCGGGATGTGTTTCTCCAGGGCGGCGGGTGGCCGGCGGTCTGGTACAAGGTCGCGGCGATCGGCGGCATCGGCGCGCTCTTCTTCACGATGGCGTGGCGCCGGATGCGCCGTATGCAGCTCGAGGTGTAGTTCCATGCGCACGTGGCTCACTCGGCTGATGTCGGATCGGATGCGGGTGCTGGTGCAGAAGGAGCTCAATCAGATCCGGCGCGACCGGCGGATCATGATGTCGCTCATCCTGCCGCCCATCCTGCAGCTGATGCTGTTCGGCTCGGTGATGAACCCCGCCGTTGCCAACCTCAAGCTGGGCATCGTCGACGACAGCCGGTCGGCCGAGAGCCGGGCTCTCATCGCGGCCCTGAGCCAGAGCGGCAGCTTCAAGCTCGGCGGCCTGTACCGGTCGGTGGACCACCTCGGCGACGATCTCAGCAGGAGCACGATCGACGCCGGCGTCGTCATTCCGCCCGACTTCGCGCGCGATCTGGCGCGCGGGCAGTCGACCACGATTCAGGTGCTGCTGAACGCCATGAACGCGAACACCGCGGCGATCAGCCAGGGCTACGTGCAGGGCGTGGTACAGAGCTACAACCTCACAACGGGCCGGCCCGCGGTCCAGTCCGTGGTGCGGCCCGTGGACACGCCGGCGGCTCGCCGCGGGTCGCCAAGGCTTCGATCGACGCTGCTTTACAACCCGGGGGGAGTCACGACCTGGTTCCTGGTGACGGGCCTGCTCGGCACGCTGCTCATCATGAACGGCACGATCACCGCGTCGACGACGATGGTGAAGGAACGGGAGGCGGGCACGCTCGAGCAGCTGCTGATGACGCCGGCCAGCATCTCGCAGGTCATCGTCGCGAAAATCGTTCCGCCGTTCCTGCTGCTCGGCATCACGGTGGTCGTCGCCATGGCGGTCATCCGCCTGTATTTCAAGGTGCCGTTCCACGGCAGCGTGTCGCTTCTTGCGCTCTCGTCGGCGCTGTGTCTGCTCTGCGGCATGGGCATCGGCACCGCCGTGGCTACGATCACCAAGTCGGCCCAGCAGGCGCAGCTCGCGACGTTCTTCATCACGCCGCCGCTGATGTCGCTGTCGGGGGCCATGACGCCGGCCGAGGCGATGCCGTCGTGGATGCGGCCGTGGACGGCGCTCAACCCCGTCTACCACTTCGGCGTGATCGCGCGCGCGAGCCTCATCAAGGGCAGCGGCTTTGCGGACCTGTGGGTCGATCTGGTCGCGCTGGCCGCCTTCGCCGTCGTGCTCATGTCGATCAGCGTGTGGCGGTTCAGGCAGCAGCTCAGCTAGGGGGACGTCTGCGGATATGAGACTGACCACTCGGAAGTCCTGCGGTCGCGTTGCAGCGGCCGTCTTGGCGGCTGCGTTTTCCATCCAGCCGGCCGTGCGCGCCCAGTTTCTCCAGGGCGGCGGTGCGGGGGGTGGCGGCGCACAGCCGTTGCTCGTGCCGCTCTGCGGACGCACG
>CAZCEL010000474.1:0-3946 GCA_964497175.1 uncultured Bifidobacteriaceae bacterium | reverse complement strand
CGGCGCCGCCGAAACGGTCCACGAGCAGCCGACAGGTGGCCTTCACGTGGCGGGCCTTGTGTCTGTAGAAGCTCACTGGATAGATGAGCCGCTCGATCCGCCTGACCGGCAGCTTCGCCATCGAGCGAGGTGTGCGCGCGGCACGGAACAGCCGCGTGGAGGCAGCGAGCGTCGTGGCGTCCTGGGTCCGCGCCGAGAGCAGCGTCGCGATGAGAACTTGAAACGGATCCTCGCCCTGTTCCTCCGAGATCTTTTCGACGGCCGGGAGCTCGAGTCCATCGATCGCGCGGGCCAGCGCCCGCATGACCGTTTCGACGTCGGCCGCCGGGCTGACCGGCTTCTTCGATGCTGGGAGGCGCTTTCGCGGCGTTCCGGAGTCGCCGACGCTTCCGATCGCGGGCATCGGGTTCCTGCTCATCCTACTGGCGTGAGCGCAGGCCGTCCGGACAGCACTTCCACGACGTTGCGAGCGGCCAGATCGGCCATCGCCGTCCGGGTCTCTGTGGTGGCACTCCCCAGATGCGGGACGAGCAGCACGTTGTCGAGGGTCAGCAGATCTGGATGGATTGAGGGCTCGTTCTCGTAGACGTCCAGCGCGGCGCCCGCGATCAGCCGCTGCTGCAGCGCCCAGGCCAACGCCTCTTCGTCGATCACGGGACCCCTGGAGGTATTGATCAAGTACGCGGAGCGCTTCATTCGAGTCAGCGCTCGCCCGTCGATCAGATGCCGGGTCCCGGCAGTCAGGGGAACGTGCAGCGACACAACGTCAGATGTGTTGAGCAGCCTGTCGAGCGAGAGACGCTCGGCCGATGGCAACTGACTGTCGCGTCTGGAGCAATACGCCACG
This sequence comes from uncultured Bifidobacteriaceae bacterium, assembly GCA_964497175.1. Taxonomy (GTDB): domain Bacteria; phylum Acidobacteriota; class Vicinamibacteria; order Vicinamibacterales; family CAVVIG01; genus CAZCEL01. Next base: position 3,099 of record CAZCEL010000474.1, on the reverse strand, counting down.
TGCATGCCGAAGGCCGCCGCGCGCCTCGCCACGGCAGTGCCGATTCGACCGAGGCCGACGAGCCCCAGCTGTTTTCCCGACAGCTCGGTGCCCAGCATGAAATCAAAGGCCCACCCTGCCCAGGCGCCGCAGCGCACCAGGCGCTCTCCCTCTGACAGCCGCCGCGTGATAGCAAGGATCAGGGCCCAGGAGAAGTCGGCCACGCATTCGGTGAGGACGTCCGGAGTATTGGTGACCACGACGCCCCGCGACCGCGCGTGGGCCACGTCGATATTGTCGTAGCCAACTGCCACGTTGGCGACGACCCTGAGTGCCGCTCCGGCGTCGAGCGCCGCCCGGTCGACGTGATCGGTGAGCATGCAGATCATCGCGTCCTTGCCGACGACGCGGCGGCACAGCTCGGCCACGGTCATCGCCTCTCGCCCCGTGTGGAGATCGATGGTGCCTACCTGTTCGAGCCGCTCGAGGACCGAGGCCGGGAGCCTTCGAGTGACCAGGATGTTCATCTGGTCACCCGGTCGCACTCACCAGGATGGCCAGGCGACCAGCAGCCCTCGTGAGCACGCGACCTGTCAGATGACCAAGTGATCTCAGTGGCCAAGTGACTGGCAATAGCGGCAGTGGTTGCAGCCAACCTCGGGCTCGATGAGGCAGTGCCCCTCGTCGTCGCCGCCGCCAATCAGGGGAAAGACCCGGTGGCTCGCGTGTGCGACTGGCCACAGGGGGCTCGACGGCTGTTCCGCGCGCGCATGGCGGGCGACGGCGCTGCGCACCATCTCCCGGAGTTCCTCCTCAGAGATCTCCATGCACGTCCACCTCGTCCACAATTCCCACGATCGCAGCGTCGACGGGAGAGGCCTTCCTTCCCAGCACCTCGCCGGCCGCCCGACCCTCCAGCACGACGAGCACGCGCTCGTGCACCCCCGCGCCCACCCCGTCGACGGCGAGCAGCGCAGCAACCCTCGGCGTCTGATCGAGATTCAGCGGCTGCACCAGCAGAAGTTTGGCGCCCCCGAAATTCGCGTGCTTCTGCGTGGAGACGACCGTGCCCACGACCCGCGCAATCACCACGGCAGAGCGTCCCTCACGACTCCACCGACCAGTGATCGACGATGCCGACGATGCCGGCATCGTCGGCATCGTCGATCACTGGTCGGTGGAGTCGTGAGGGACGCTCTGCCGTGGTGATTGCGCGGGTCGTGGGCACGGTCGTCTCCACGCAGAAGCACGCGAATTTCGGGGGCGCCAAACTTCTGCTGGTGCAGCCGCTGAATCTCGATCAGACGCCGAGGGTTGCTGCGCTGCTCGCCGTCGACGGGGTGGGCGCGGGGGTGCACGAGCGCGTGCTCGTCGTGCTGGAGGGTCGGGCGGCCGGCGAGGTGCTGGGAAGGAAGGCCTCTCCCGTCGACGCTGCGATCGTGGGAATTGTGGACGAGGTGGACGTGCATGGAGATCTCTGAGGAGGAACTCCGGGAGATGGTGCGCAGCGCCGTCGCCCGCCATGCGCGCGCGGAACAGCCGTCGAGCCCCCTGTGGCCAGTCGCACACGCGAGCCACCGGGTCTTTCCCCTGATTGGCGGCGGCGACGACGAGGGGCACTGCCTCATCGAGCCCGAGGTTGGCTGCAACCACTGCCGCTATTGCCAGTCACTTGGCCACTGAGATCACTTGGTCATCTGACAGGTCGCGTGCTCACGAGGGCTGCTGGTCGCCTGGCCATCCTGGTGAGTGCGACCGGGTGACCAGATGAACATCCTGGTCACTCGAAGGCTCCCGGCCTCGGTCCTCGAGCGGCTCGAACAGGTAGGCACCATCGATCTCCACACGGGGCGAGAGGCGATGACCGTGGCCGAGCTGTGCCGCCGCGTCGTCGGCAAGGACGCGATGATCTGCATGCTCACCGATCACGTCGACCGGGCGGCGCTCGACGCCGGAGCGGCACTCAGGGTCGTCGCCAACGTGGCAGTTGGCTACGACAATATCGACGTGGCCCACGCGCGGTCGCGGGGCGTCGTGGTCACCAATACTCCGGACGTCCTCACCGAATGCGTGGCCGACTTCTCCTGGGCCCTGATCCTTGCTATCACGCGGCGGCTGTCAGAGGGAGAGCGCCTGGTGCGCTGCGGCGCCTGGGCAGGGTGGGCCTTTGATTTCATGCTGGGCACCGAGCTGTCGGGAAAACAGCTGGGGCTCGTCGGCCTCGGTCGAATCGGCACTGCCGTGGCGAGGCGCGCGGCGGCCTTCGGCATGCACGTGGCGTATTGCTCCAGACGCGACAGTCAGTTGCCATCGGCCGAGCGTCTCTCGCTCGACAGGCTGCTCAACACATCTGACGTTGTGTCGCTGCACGTTCCCCTGACTGCCGGGACCCGGCATCTGATCGACGGGCGAGCGCTGACTCGAATGAAGCGCTCCGCGTACTTGATCAATACCTCCAGGGGTCCCGTGATCGACGAAGAGGCGTTGGCCTGGGCGCTGCAGCAGCGGCTGATCGCGGGCGCCGCGCTGGACGTCTACGAGAACGAGCCCTCAATCCATCCAGATCTGCTGACCCTCGACAACGTGCTGCTCGTCCCGCATCTGGGGAGTGCCACCACAGAGACCCGGACGGCGATGGCCGATCTGGCCGCTCGCAACGTCGTGGAAGTGCTGTCCGGACGGCCTGCGCTCACGCCAGTAGGATGAGCAGGAACCCGATGCCCGCGATCGGAAGCGTCGGCGACTCCGGAACGCCGCGAAAGCGCCTCCCAGCATCGAAGAAGCCGGTCAGCCCGGCGGCCGACGTCGAAACGGTCATGCGGGCGCTGGCCCGCGCGATCGATGGACTCGAGCTCCCGGCCGTCGAAAAGATCTCGGAGGAACAGGGCGAGGATCCGTTTCAAGTTCTCATCGCGACGCTGCTCTCGGCGCGGACCCAGGACGCCACGACGCTCGCTGCCTCCACGCGGCTGTTCCGTGCCGCGCGCACACCTCGCTCGATGGCGAAGCTGCCGGTCAGGCGGATCGAGCGGCTCATCTATCCAGTGAGCTTCTACAGACACAAGGCCCGCCACGTGAAGGCCACCTGTCGGCTGCTCGTGGACCGTTTCGGCGGCGCCG
>CAZCEL010000473.1:0-3954 GCA_964497175.1 uncultured Bifidobacteriaceae bacterium | reverse complement strand
TGCCGGAGCCGGATGGCCATGCGCACACGGTCGAGGAGCCTCGGGGCCCGAGGCGACGGCGATGGCGTGGGAGCGTCTGGCGACACGCTCGCTCCCCCAGTGCGAGACGCATGCCCACTCCGACGCGCCTCTATACCGAATTCATGTTCGCGTTGGCGCCGGCCCGAGACCCACGAATAGAGCCACCGGCAACCGCCCAATCTGGCCAGATAGATATGCTCCGACGCGATGTCGCGACCGCGCGGCGTCAGTTCAACCGGGTCCCAGAATCAGGGATGGGTGCCTTCGGCGTGCAGAATCTGCCACCAGTCGCCGCTGACAATCGCGCCGTTCCTGACATGGGCGGCTACAGAGGAGGTCCGCATTTTTTCGGTCCTCGAGGTCCGTAGTCGGCGGAACAGCTGTCAGGCACCACGATGAGAACGCAGGACGACCGTCGCGGCGAACAGTAGATGTACTGCGTCGTGAGGTCGCCCGCCGAGAGCCGCCACTACGCTGCCGCTACTCTCGGTGATCCTCATTCTCGGAGGCTGTCCAGCAGGCGCTGAGCGCCTTGAGGAGTCGTCGGGGCTTCGCCGAGCCACGAACGCATCGCGTCGCGCTCTGCTGTCGCGTGCGCTGAATACCAGCCCTGAATCCATCGGGCGCGCCGGCTCCGCTCAAGTCCCTCAGGTGACCTGGGGCCGGTGCTTGGACCGCCATGCATCCGACAGCGGCCGTTCGCCATCGCGGGACCTCGACACGGTGTTCCCTGTCGTGTCGTTGCGCCGCACCGGGGTGCCGAGGACGGGTCCCCCGGCGGATTACCGTGCTTCAGCCAACCACGTCGCGCTGCTTGGGGTTCATCCGCCATCGCGTGCTCCGACCCCCTCCCCACTGGGCACACTGGCTCTGGCGGCGGCGACGGCTCCAACGATGGCTTGCCCGCCCTGATTGACCGTGTTCAACGACGACCCGCTGCTGACCGGTCTTTCCTTTGAGCTTCGCCAGGGCCTCCAGTTGGTCGGTGAACAGCCGCATGAGGCGAGTCGGCAGCAGCACATTCGCATCCGCGATGATCGACATCTCCGCCGAGGACATCGCGGACTACCAGACGTGCCGGTCGAAGACGGGTGCATCCCCAAAGACCATCAACCTGGAGGTCGGCACCCTCCGGGCCATCCTACGCCGACATCGGCTCTGGGCCGGCATGCAGCCCGACGTGAAGATAATGCTCGTCCTTGAAGTCGCCGGAAAGGCGCTGACGGAGGATGAGGAGTGGCGGCTTCTGGATGCCTGTCGGAGGCGGCGCTCGCGCGCGCTGCTTCCAGTCGTGACCCTCGCCCTGCACACCGGCATGCGCCGGGGAGAAATACAGTCGCTTCGCTGGAAACAGATCGACTTCCTGAACCGCACTCTCATTGTCGGCGCGAGCAAGACGGCCGCCGGAACTGGTCGAGTGATCCCGCTGAACGAGACGGCCGTCGTCACCCTCAAGACCTGGGCCACGAATTTTCCCGGCCGAAAGCCCGAGCACTGCGTGTTCCCGTACGAGCACGGTTCGCCGGCAACGACCGGAAGCCACACGCCAAGACGATGGACCCGAACAAGCCGGCCGGCGAGATCATGACGGCGTGGGAAGCGGCGAATTGGGCACAGTTACAGCGCGTTCAGAACCGGCACGCTCACAACTTGTTGAAAACAGTGGCGCGCCCTGCAGGACTCGAACCTGCGACCTCCTGGTTCGTAGCCAGACGCTCTATCCAACTGAGCTAAGGGCGCGAGAGGCGTGCTGTAGGTCGACGTGACGAGCCGACGACCGAGTCTACCATAACGATCCGCTCCTCAAACACCCGCTCGTCCGCGAGCAGCGACGCCAACCGCATCCGGAGCGCACGCGCCGATCCACAGTCGTGAGGATCGATCCGCGTGGCTCGCTGTCCGCGACCGCTCAACCACGAGAACACGAGCGGCGCGAGTAGCCGATCGTCCGCGCGGGCGATCGGCGAGAGAAAGAACCGCATCAGACGCGAGGTGTGCACCACCAGGTCGGCGCCATCCCGTCGGGTCCGCTGAATGATCCATCCGCCATCGACGCGGGCGCCAATCAACTCGGCCGAGTCCTGCTCGACCGACGGCAGCACGACGATCACATCCCGGACCAGCCGCCGAGGAAGCGCGCGCCGGTCGAGAACCGGCAGTCCCGCCTGCACATTCACCGAGGGCGCCAGCGTCGCGATCCACTCCGCCTCGCGCAGCAGCGCCTCGAGCTCGGAGCCGACCTCCTGCCACTCGGCGTCCGCCGCCCGCGCGAAGCCGGGCTTGAGCCTGCGCCACTGCTGCCGCGCAAAATGCGCGCGCAGCCGCCGCCGAAGATTCACCGCCTTGCCGACGTACAGGGCGCCGCCGTCCCCATCGCGCAGCAGGTAGACGCCGGGGCCGGTCGGCGCGCCGGCACACACGCGATCGCCAATCCGCCGCCAGGCCTCGAGCCGGTCTTCGACAACCAGCGCCTGCATGACGAGCCGCCGCGCCAGATCCTCGGGCGCGTTCCGGATCCGCAGCACGTCCGCCGCGAGCCTAGGAAAGTCGGGCTCATCGCCCATTTCCATCAGGCGCGCGAGCAGGCGGTCACGAAGCAGTGGGCCTGCCAAGGGTCGAGGAAGCACGAGCCACGGGAAGTATACGCGTATAATCCGAGCCTCTCTGTCTGTGAGGTGGCTCATGCGAAATGCACAGCGAGCGGGATCCTGGTTGCCTCATCCGGTCGCACGTCTGGCGATCGCGTTGGGGCTCCTCGCCTCATCCGCGGTCCCTCGGCCGGTTGTCGCACAGGCGCTTCCCAACCCGTACCGCATCGTTGAGGGCTGGGCCCAACTTCCGAACGGCCGGCCGATGGGCGCCGTCGGCAAGGTGGTGATCGACCCCGACGGCCGGCACGTCTGGGCGATCGTCCGATGCGACCGGCTCGAGGATCCGACTCGGTTCGGCGACGAATGCCGCGACTCGAAGTCCGACCCGGTCCTGAAATTCGCCCCTGACGGCAAGGTGGTGAAGAGCTTCGGCGGCGGCATGTTCATCTGGCCGCACGGCCTCGACGTGGACCGAAACGGCAACGTCTGGGTCACCGACGCGGTCGCCGCGAACCGCGTCCCGAAGGGCGACAAACGCGGTCAGATCGTCGTCAAGTTCAGCCCGGAGGGCAAGGTGTTGATGACGCTGGGCACGCCCGGGCAGTCCGGGAGCGGCCCGGATCAGTTCACGTCCCCGAGCGATGTCGTGGTGGCGCCAGGCGGCGAGGTCTTCGTGGCCGACGGCCACAACGACGCGGGCAACAACCGCGTCGTGAAATTCTCGCAGGATGGAAAATTCGTCACCGCCTGGGGCAAGAGCGGCTGGGCGCCCGGCGAGTTCCACGCCCTGCACGCGATCGCCATGGATTCGAGGGGTCGCATCTTCGTCGGCGACCGGGGGAACAACCGGATCCAGATCTTCGACCAGAACGGCAAGTCGCTGACGGTTCCCTGGACGCAGTTCGGAAAGCCAAGCGGGATTGCCTTCGACAGCAAGGACCAGATCTACGTAGCCGACTCCGAGTCCGACGATGTGCAGAATCCGGGGTGGGAGGAGGGGATCCGGATTGGCGACGCCCGGAGCGGGTGGGTGAACGCGTTCATCATGTATCCGTGGGGCGATCCCCGGCAGACGGCGGGAGACGGCGCGGAATTTGTCGCCGTCGATCGCGACGGCAACATCTACGGAGGCGAACCTCGACCAAAGCGCTTGCAGAAGTACGTCAGAGTGAGGCCGTAGAAAGCGGCTCTGTGACCGACCTCGACCACAAGAAGCTTGCCCCGCGCTCAGTGCGCTGCTTCGTCGTCACGGTGAGCGACACGCGGAACGAGGACACCGACTCCAGCGGGCGCGCCATCGTCGAGGCGCTCCATGCCGCCGGCCATCACCTGGTCGGACGCG
>CAZCEL010000472.1:0-3968 GCA_964497175.1 uncultured Bifidobacteriaceae bacterium | reverse complement strand
GACCACCATCGAGCCGCACATGCAGGGGAGGTTTTTTCGATGATGGCGAGCGTGGCCGGGCTCGCCGCGCCCATCGGTCTCATGCTTGCCGCACCGCTGGCGGAGTTCCTGGGCGTCCGTTCCCGGTTCATCGGCGGGGGAATCGTGTGCATCGTCATGGCGGGCGCCATGACACAAATCCCTTCAATCCTGGGCATCGAAAACTCGCCTATGAGGGCACGCGGGTGTTCCTACTGAAAACTCCATTCCTGGAGCGGATCTTGTCAGTCGATGGTCGGACATGCGCCGCCGTCGAACCCTCAGAAGCGCACTACGGGTTCGCCGGCAACGAGCGGAAGCCGCACGCCAAGACCATGGACTCCAACAACCCGGTCGGCGAGATCATGACGGCGTGGGAAGCGGCGAACTGGGCACAGTTACAGCGCGGTCACGACCGGCACGCTCACAAGTTGTTGAAAACAGTGGCGCGCCCTGCAGGACTCGAACCTGGGACCTCCTGGTTCGTAGTTCCAGCACGGGCGAACGCACAGAGCATCACCAAGTGATATCAGGCCCTATTTCCCTCGAAAGGTCGGCAGTGCACTCCGTCGTGGACTGTGACCACTTCATAGCGTTTCGTACTGCGTGTGGGCACAAAATTGGGCACAGCGTCCACCGGCATCTGAGCGCCGGGCCGCCGCCTCCGGCTCGACCTCCATCAGCTCTGCGCGCGTGTCGACGTCCACTGTCTGATCGACTCAGGGAGGCGCGCGTGCTCGGTGACCGGAATGAGGCGCAGCTCACCCTCCTCATGCTGGATGGCGAGGTAGTCCCGCGTCTGCATGACTTGCAAATGCTGCTCGAAATCCGCCGGGAATGGAACCGAACGCCCTAAGATGCACCGCTCCCAACTCTCCCGGCACACGGTTGTTATGCCAGAATCTTCAGCGCGGTACAAGACCCGCTAATCAATTACGCACAGGGTAAATGTCGAATCCCCCTGTGTTTCCCCGCGCATCGATGATGAGATTCTTCGTCCCTTTGCTCCTTATCTCGGCACACTCGTTCTTGAGGACATTGGGGAAGTCCCCACCCCAAAGATTGGCAAGAATCGCGGTGTCCTCACCGTCCAGATACCGGATCGGTGGTAGACCCCCGCCCCCGATTCCGATCCGGAGAGTCCCCAGTCCAGTGAGCACGTCGTGGTTCACCGGGTTTGTTTCCACATTGACCGCTGCCTCAGCGGCCGTGACCCCGGCGAGATCCATAACGAAGACTTTCCGAGTATGCGGAACGCGGACGGTGGTCTGGAAGCGTGGTGGATCCTCGACGTACAGGCGGTACGCCTCGCCGAAACCTGTTCTACCATTCCTCCCGACCTGAAAGAAGTCTCGGGAGCGAATATCGTTGGCCCACATTCCCCGCTGGTACATCTTCCAGGTCTGAATGTCGCCGTCTGAGGTTAGATTCGGAAGGATACGTTGGAGAATCTCCGGGAGCGACCTTCCGTTGATGCTCAGCACTTCCATGCCCGGCTTCACGCGGTCATCGAGCCCTTGATTCAGCAGCACGAAGGCACGCTTCGACTCGAACTTGAGCGCTAGAGGAAACTGCTTGGCCGAATCGACCACAGAGCTGATTTCGTCCCCTTGGTAGCTTGCGAACGCGGTGTGTCCGTCCCTGATCGCGGCGAGAACCGGCGCAAGCACCTTGCGAAACTGGAGGATGGTCATCGGCCGCGTGAGCTTGGCTTCCGCCTTGGCGAACTCGGCTTCCATGTCGCGCTTCGTCGTGTAGCGGTAGAGGGCCGGGTGCGCTTCTTCGAGCGCCTTTCGAAAGAGCGCGAAGTCGGACTTCACTGCGGCGGTTCGAGCGTCGTCTCGGTGACTCGATCCCGTGCCCGGGACGACCCGCACGGATAAGATGTCGATGCTGCCAGGCAACGTAGTCGCCTGGAAAAAGAGCCCGAGCCGCCTCCATGCGCCGGTTCGCTGGCTTCCCCAATCGAGATGGATACGGTAGGTGTGGACCAAGCCGTCACGCACAATCGGGGTAACGCCGCCAGGGGCGAAGAAGCCGCGGTTAGGACCCGGCAGGATGGCGTCAAAACGTCGCGAGGAACGCCGCAATTGCGGGAGGTGCGTTAGCAGGAATGACCACACCAACTTCCGGGGGGTTAAGGCCGAGCCGCATGTTGTTCACGCTGCCTGCCGTGCGGGCAAGCACCACCACATCGGCCCACTCCTCGCGGCGCCAATCGCGTAGGTCGATGTAGACATCACCGGCCAGGAGTCGTGGGGAAAGACGGGAACTTTCGGATAGGCTCACGCGTAGCGCGTCCGCCGTGCGCTCGAGCTTCACCTGGTTTGACACCGGCAGCGCGGGTCTCCAGTCTGGGCTGCGGTTCGCTGAACCGCCATTCCACGGGAATCGTCGCCGAGGAACCGAACCGCTCAACCTGCGCCGTACCTTGGGCGTGATCGGCGAACAGCGACATACCGACGATCGACGTCGCACCAACAAGCAGCCCGATGATTGTGCAACCCAGAACCGATCGGCCCACGTAACCGCGTACCATGTCCCCGCTTTTCAGCCTGCAACATGCGATTCGACGGCATAACGCTGGGCCGGGTGTTCCGCACGTCCTATCCCAGTTCCAGGAACGTGACCTCGGCTTGTGCCTCGAACCTCCGGAGATCATCTACGCGGTTTCTCAGCAACTGAGCGATGTCGACCGTCGTACAGTTGCCCACACGAAGCCACACGATCTTGGGCGGCGCCCCATGCAGGACACTCAAACGATGAAAGTCCTCGTCTTTCGTGACGAGCATGCAGCCGTACTCGCGCGCCAACTGCCAAATGGCAGGGTCACCCGCGCCGCCCTTGCCGAGGAGACGAACGTGCAGGGAATCTGGGAAGAGATCGCGCAATGCCGTCACCAACGCTTCTGACAACTGTTCGTCGAAGAGCAAGCGCACGACTCAGGCGGCCGGAATTCCCAGTGTGCGGCGCTCCCGCTCAGCCGCGTACGCCAAGCACGCCCGGATGTCTTCCCGGGTGAGTTGCGGGAAATCCGCCAGGATCTGTTCTTCCGACATCCCGCCAGCCAAGTACCCAAGGATGTCACCAACGGTGATGCGAGTCCCCCGCACGCAGGGCTTGCCGAAGCGGACATCCGGGGTGATCGTGATGCGCTCCAAAGAGCTCATGCGCCAAGTCTACGGCAACCACCTCGCCGCCAGCAAAAGGCGGTTCGGGTCCGTATCTTCAGGTTTCATCGGCCCAACCCCGTTTACAATGCCCTCATGACTTCTCGGGCGCAAGGACTTCTCCGCGAAGCGCTGTCACTGCCAATTGACGAGCGCGCGAGTGTGGCCGCCGAGTTGCTCGCGAGCCTTGACGACGACGCTGTTGAGAGCCCCGTCGAGGTGGAAGCCGCCTGGGCGGAGGAAATCGAAAAGCGTGCACGACGCGTCATGGCTGGAGAATCGCAAGGCATTGCGTGGGAAGACGTTCGTGCCCGCGCCGAAGCCGCGTTGCGAAAGCTGTGAGCGTACTCGTCCGCTTTGAGGACGAGGCTGATACCGAATACCGCGAGGCCGGCCGCTGGTACGATGCCCGGCAAGCCGGATTGGTTCTTCGACGAAGTGGACGCCACCATTCGCCGAATTCTAGACCTTCCGCAGGTCGGCGTGCGCGTGCCGCGAGTGCCCCGCGACTTGCCCGTCAGACGGATGGCCGTAACGCGCTTCCCGTACCACGTGATCTACGTGGAACCCACCGACGTGCTCAGGATTCTCGCGATCGCCCACGATCACCGCAAGCCCGGCTACTGGAAGCATCGACTGAAGTAAGAGGCCCCGGCTCGAGTTCTGTCAGCCCAACGACCGGCGCTCAGCCGCGAGCCGCGCGGGGTCGTTTTGTCGACTTTGCCCGAACGCTTCGCGCGCGGCTCGTCGGCTGCAGCGCCATGATGCTTATTCAGCCCT
>CAZCEL010000471.1:0-3969 GCA_964497175.1 uncultured Bifidobacteriaceae bacterium | reverse complement strand
ATCTACACGCGTAAGATCGTCGGCAGCGTCAGATGTGTATAAGAGACAGACCCAGAGCCACGGGTGCGCGCCGGCCTGTTCCTCGGACGGAGCCGCGCGGCGTCGGCGTGCATCGACCTCAGCGATGGTCTGGCGGATGGTGTCCGCCAGATTGCTGCCAGCAGCGGCGTCGGCATGGTCGTCGAGGGCGATGCGCTGCCCATCGACTCGCATGCCCGGGCCTGGTTCCAGTCACGAGGAGCGGATCCGCTGATCGAGGCGGTCACGTCCGGTGACGACTACGAGCTGACGGTCGCCGTTCCGCCGAAACGGCGTGGCCGGCTCGCTCACGTCATTCGGCACGCCGGCGTCCGCTTCACCCGCATAGGCGAGTGCACCGCCGGCCGCGATGTCGTGCTTCGGCGGACACTCGATGGTCGGGTCGTCGAGCGGGCGATGCCGGAGGGATTCAGCCACTTTCGATGACAGCGGAAAAGAAAGGCAGAAGGGCAGGAAGGCAGGAAGGCGCGATTGCAGAACGAAACCAGGTGCCCGGCGCTGCACGAATCGGCGCGCCTCGGAGCGGACCTGCACCATGCCATCCGCATCTACAATCCGGTCAGTGGCGATTGTGGCCCGGCCCCTCTGGGTGAAGGCGTTCGCGACGCTCGCGGCTGCTGCAGCGGTCGTGTGGTTGTACGAGGCGACGGTGTCCGATTCGCGGGTCGCGCTGCCCGCCAGGCTGCCGGACAGGCAGACCGGCCGGGCCGCCGGACTGGAGCCCGGTCAGCAGCTGACATTCCGCGCCACGGCCTACTGCAAGGGCGAGGTCACGGCGACCGGGGTCCCGCCGCGGGCCGGCATCGCCGCGTCGGATCCCTCGCTCCTCCCGCTGGGATCGGTCGTGAAGATCGATGCCGGAATCGACCGCTACAACGGGATCTACAGCGTCCTCGACACGGGCCCCAAGATCGTGGGCCGCGAGGTCGACGTCTACATCTGGAGCTGCGACGAGGCGCTGCGCTTCGGGACTCGCGCCGTCCAGGTGACGATTCTCCGCCTGGGCTGGGATCCCACGGCCTCGCCGCCGAGCTTCATGGATCGATGGCTTGGCGGCCGGTGAGGATCTCCGCAGCAGAGGGCGCGGTCCTCAGCTCTGTGGGATATCAAGGGCAGCGCCCTTGGCGGGTTACGCGGGCTCGAGACGCCGCTCTCGCTCCTGCGAGTACTGCAGCTCGAACAGCTTGTAGTAGAGCCCACGCTCGGCGAGCAGGGACTGATGCGTGCCGGACTCGCGCAGCACGCCCTTGTGAAGCACGAGAATCTTGTCCATGTCCTGGATCGTCGAGAGGCGATGCGCAATGGCTATCGTGGTCCGGCCGGCCATCAGCGTGCCGAGCGCGTCGCGGATGAGCAGCTCGGTCTCCGTGTCGATGCTCGAGGTGGCCTCGTCCAGGATGAGGACCGGAGGGTCGAACGCCAGCGCCCGCGCGAACGACAGCAGCTGCTTCTGACCGACCGAGAGCGTGGCGCCACGCTCGGCGACGGCAGCCTCGTACTGGCTCGGCAGGCGCTCGATGAATCGGTCGGCGTGGACGGCCCGGGCGGCCTGACGCACGCCTTCGGCAGTGATGTCGTCGTTGCCGAGGCGGATGTTGTCGGCAATCGTGCCGGAGAACAGGTGCACGTCCTGGAGCACCAGGCCGAACAGGCCGCGGAGGGCTCGCAGATCGAGCTGCCGGATATCCACGCCGTCGACGGTGATCCGTCCACGCTGCACGTCGTAGAACCGCAGCAGCAGGTTGATGAGCGTCGTCTTCCCCGAGCCGGTGGCGCCGACGATGCCGATCCGCTCGCCCGCCTCGACCTCGAATGACACGTCCTTCAGGACCCATTCGGGCTCGCCGTCGTGCGGCTCGTTGTACGCGAACCAGACGCGGTCGAACACAATGCGGCCCGGACGGCCTGCCGCTCCCCTGCTGGCCGGCGTCGCCGGCGACTGGACGGCCACCGGCTCATCCAGCAGCTTGAAGATGCGCTCGGAAGAGGCCATCGCCGCCTGCATCACGTTGAACTTCTCGGACATGTCGCTGATGGGCCGGAAGAACCGCTGCGAGTACTGCAGAAACGCCGCCAGCGCGCCGAGTGTGACCGTGCCGCCGAGCACGCGCGCGCCCCCGTACCAGACGATGAGCGCGGCCGCCAGCGCCCCGATTGCCTCGATGGCTGGATAGAACACCGCGTAGTAGAAGATCGAATCGATGTTCGCGTCGCGGTGCTTCCGATCGATCTCGTCGAAGCGCTCGAAGTTGAGCGGCTCCCGCCGGAAGAGCTGCACGGTCGCCATGCCGGTGATGTTTTCCTGGAGGAAGGCATTGATCCGCGCGATCCATCCGCGAACGATGCGATAGGACTCGCGGACGTTGCGCCGGAACCACTGCGTGACGAGCACGATCAGCGGGAGCACGGCAAAGGCGACCAGCGCGAGGCGCCAGTCCATCCACACCATCACCGCCATGATGCCGGCCAGCGCGAAGACGTCCCCGAAAATCGTCACCACGCCGGAGGTGAACAGATCGTTCAGGACGTCCACGTCCGAGGTCACGCGCGTCATGAGGCGCCCGACGGGGTTCCGGTCGTAGTAGCGCAGGTCCAGCCGCTGCAGGTGCCGGTAGATCGCCATGCGCATGTCGAACATGATGCGCTGGCCCGTCATCTGCATGGTCCAGGTCTGCAGGTATTCCGCGGCAAACGCGAACAGGAGCACACTGACGTACACCAGGGCCAGCCCGTCGAGCCCCTCGAGCTGGCGCACAGCGATATGCCGGTCGATGGCGACCTTCATGAGGTACGGCTGCGCAAGGCCGCACGCGCCGCCGACGACGATCGCCGCCAGGGCCAGGCTGACCTGGCGCCAGTACGGGCGAAGGTACGCCAGCAGGCGGCGCATCAGCCTGGCGTCGTAGGCCTTGCCGAGAATCTCGTCGTCGTGGGGCGCGCTCATGGTCCGCTGACGGTCAGGACGCCGCCAGCTCCTCCTCCAGCAACTGCTTCCGGTGCAGGTCGGCGTACAGGCCGTTGGCCTCGACGAGCTCGTCGTGCGTCCCGCGCTCGACGACGCGACCCCGATCGAGCACGAGAATCTGGTCTGCGCCGCGAACCGTCGAGATGCGATGGGACACGATGAGCGAGGTGCGCTGGCGCATGACGCCGCTCAGCCTGCGCAGAATCTCCTCCTCGGTGTACGTGTCCACCGAGGACAGCGCATCGTCGAGGATGAGAATTTTGGAGTCGACGATGAGCGCGCGCGCGATGACGGCGCGCTGTTTCTGGCCGCCCGACAGCGTGATGCCGCGCTCTCCCACCATCGTGTCGTAGCCCTTGGGGAAGTCGGCCAGGTCCTTGTCGAGGCGCGCCAGCGAGGCGGCGGCCTCGATGCGGCCGCGCCGCCGTCGGTCACGCTCGCCGCCTTCCGCCCGCGCGCGGCGCTCGATCCCGTCGAGCCCGAAGGCGACGTTGTCCGCAATCGTGTCGGAGAAGAGAAACGGCTCCTGGGGCACGAACCCGATCGCTCCGCGAAGGACGCCGAGAGGCAGGTCTCGAACATCGACCCCGTCGATGAAGACCGTACCGGGCGGGGGATCGTACAGGCGAGGCAGCAGGCTCACGAGCGTCGACTTGCCGCATCCGGTCACGCCGACAATCGCCACGGTCTCGCCGGCCCGGATGCGGGCCGAGACCTGATGCAGGACCTCCGCGCCGTTGTAGGCGAAGCTCAGGTTGCGGAACTCGATGTCACCCCGAATCGTCGAGGGTACGCGGGCGGCGGCCGCCTCGCCGGTGGGACCCTCGCCCAATGGAGCGAGCGCCGTGTGGGTGGGAGCATCCCTGATCGCCGGCTCGGCTTCGAGCACCTCGAGCATGCGCTTCCAGCTCGCCATGCCGCGCTGCAGCATGTTGGTGACCCAGCCGAACGCGATCATCGGCCAC
>CAZCEL010000470.1:0-3976 GCA_964497175.1 uncultured Bifidobacteriaceae bacterium | reverse complement strand
TCATGCCTAGTCTCGTGGGCTCGGAGATGTGTATAAGAGACAGGTGCTGCACCGCCCGCGAACGGCGCCGGCCGATCAGCGCGCGAACGCGGCGCCCGCGGTCATCGAGTTCGACCCCTCGGGCAAGTTCGTGCGGGCGTGGGGCGGACCGGCCAGTGGATACGACTGGCCAGACACAGAGCACGGAATCTTCGTCGACTCGAAGGACCGCGTCTGGATCACAGGCATCAATCCACGCGCGGGCGCCGACGTCTCGACGCGGTCCGATGACATGATCCTGAGGTTCACCTCCGAGGGAAAGTTTCTCCAGCAGCTCGGGGGCCGCGACGTGAGCGGCGGGAACAAGGACACCAGAAACCCGAAGCAGTCGGCCGAAGTCTTCGTGTACGCCAAGACCAACGAAGCCTTCGTCGCCGACGGCTACGGCAACCGGCGTATCTGGGTGCTCGACGCCGAGACCGGTGCGTACAAGCGCTCGTGGGGCGCCTTCGGCAAGACACCGCTCGATCCGCCCCCCGCTCCCCCGGCCGGCGCGGCTCGCGGCGCAGGCGCACCCGCGGCACCTCCCGACACCGAGGGCCCGGGACCCGATCAGTACGGGATCGTCCACGGCGCCAAGGTCTCGAACGACGGTCTGGTCTATGTTGCCGACCGCGGGAACCGGCGCATCCAGGTGTTCACCCTCGACGGCAAGTACCTGACGCAGGGCTTCGTCAACCGGACCAGCTCGAACGCCTCGTGCGGGACGGTGGCGTTCTCGCCCGATCGGGATCAGCAGTTCATCTACTGCCCCGACTTCAACAAGGGGGAGATCGCGATCGTCAACCGCAAGACGCTGGAGACGGTCGGCGCGTTCGGGAGCCGTGGTGCGGGGCCGGGCCAGTTCCAGAACCTGCACAGCATGGCGATCGATTCGAAGGGCAACATCTACGGCCCGGAGGTCGCGCCGGGACGGCGGCTGCAGAAATTCGTTTACAAGGGGATGAAGTAGGTTCAGACCCGATGGAGCGCACCGCGCGGCGCTGCCAAGCCACCGCCGCGCCCGCTGCCTCAGGAAGCAGTGTCTCGGCCACCAGCTGGCTGGGCGACCCGCCGCCTGGTGGGGAAACCTGACGTCTGGACATACGTCGCCTGATAGGGTTTATCTAGAGTTAACGATCGCGCTGAGCGGCGGCGCGTCCTCGTCGACGCGCGCCGTCGGCTCCAGCGCGAGGTTAGCCTGCACTCCCCGACAATTCAAGACGACGGGTTACTATCGCTCCCGTCGTCGCGTAGTATCTTCTGCGTCCATTTGATCTCAAGGGCCGGGCGACCGCCCTCACGAACGCCGTATTCGAAGGTTCTCTCGAAGGCGACCCCGGGCTCGACAGATTCCCGCAATGCCGAGCGTTCGGCATAGTGCTCAAGCACTGGCGTTGGATTGACCAAGCCGAGGCCGGCCAGCCCGCTTTCGATAATTTCGATGTCACCCTGCAAGAGGGTCCAGTCGCAACTCGCGTCAGGCTCGTGCGCAAACGTGTTTCGACGCTTGCGAACTTCGTGAAGTGAATCGCCGTTTGGGATCAATCTGTTGTCGAACAGGTACTGTATGCGCCCATTCAGATCGTCTTTGTATGGCTTGGAAAGAGTGTGGCCATTATCGCCAAGCCACTGGGCGAGTGCGTCGTCGAGGATTCCCGACGCCTTGATGTGCAGAAGAACGGGCAGTAGACCTTCAAGGAGAGCATGCCGGTGAGTCTGGCCGAGGTAGAGCGAGTACGACGATGGGTAGTGTTTCGCGGCCTCGGCTTCGAGTCGGAACCGACGCCACGCATGTCGCGGATTCCATTCGGCTGTCACCATGCGTACCCGGCTATCGTCCTGTTTTCGTGTTTTCGTTTGTCTGGCTAACGTTCGCGCTCACCCGCGCCGGCTGCGGCGCGCGAGCGACGCGGGCGGCGTCGGGTGCAGCGCGTGGTTCGGCGCGTCGTCATGACGAGGCCCCTTCACAAGAGCTCTCTCGAGAGGTCGCGGGACGTCGATGGGAAAGAACCGATCGGTCGCGTAGCCATAGTCTTCGCCACTCTCATCGACAATCCGCAGGTACCCATGGCGCTCGGCCTTCGGATCGACGATAACGCGGTACAACTTCCCGGCCTCGAGGGAGGCCTCGTACCCCTCGTTGTTGATGCAGACGGCAAATCGCCGACGCGTCTTGGTTGTGGTTTTCATCGGTCAATCCAGAAGTGGAAACTTGATCTTGAATTCCCGGCGCCCGATGCCATGAGCCTCGTACCAATGAATCTCCGCTGTGTGAACCGTCCCGTCCCGGAGACGAACCTTGGCCGTGCCCTTTCGTTTTCGCCAGCGACCTCTGCCGTACCGGCGACGCAGTCTGTGCAATTGCCGAATCGAGCCGCCGATGGCGATGGTTTCAACGTTCTGGATTGGACCGAGGATCTCGAAATCCATCGGCCCTAAGCTATCACGGCGTCGGAGTACTCTGCCGAAAGTCGAATCAATGAAGCGTCAATGTGTGAGTCAAATCAGGTTCCGTCGTCAGTATCCGTCCCATAATCCGCCTAACTACTATTCACCCGCTGGGCGGCGCGTAACCGTTCTGCCCTCGCATGCCCCCGTAACGCTTCAACTCGCAGAATCGAAACGCGATTCTAGCAGAAACATTTGCCGTCCTCGGCGTGGTTACGCGCCAAGGCCATCCTCGAAATCGCCGGTCAAACGCCGAGCTGCCGTGGTTACGCGCCCACGCTGGCGCGTAACCGCCAGGGCCAGCGACCGCGGAGCGGTCGGAAGCCATTTACGAACCAGCAGTTCCGCCAGACTCGCTCTCGGAGACTCCAGTGGTTACGCGCCACTCTCTGCGCGTATCCACGCGCATAGCCGCGAGATAAGTAACGATCGGTCGCCAAGGGTATTTCCATCGTCACCTGAAAGAAAGCCAGATCAGCGTCAGTTGGGACCGATCCAAGGTGTGCCGTGCGTCTGAGCTTCTGGCGTCCGCGTCGGCGGCTCCCTGCGCGCTGCGCCAAACGCAACAAGGCCTGCCCCGACCATGATGGCGACATCGGCAACGTTGAACACACCGGTCCGAAGCGGCCCAATGCCGACGTTGAGGAAGTCCACGACGCTGCCGCTGAGAACTCGATCAATCCAGTTCGATGCGCCGCCCGCAACGAACAGGACGAGGCCAACACCTGAGGGGCTAGCGAACCGATCTCGGACCGCCAGAGCTACGAGGACCAGCAGCGCGAATCCGGTGGCAATCGTGAAGACCGCGGTTCTCGCCGGACGGGGCAGATCCGCCCCAAGGCTCAAGAATCCGCCGGTGTTCTCCGTGTAGCCCAGTCGAACGGTGTCCGCCAAATATGAACGGTCTGGTTCTCCGGCCAGGAGGACTGTTGCCGCGTGTTTCGTTGCCCGGTCGCATCCGATAGTCGCCAGGGCGGCTGCCGCTAGAACGAGCCACCGGAGAGTGTGCCCCACCTTCTGGATTCTGCCACGGGAGCTTCCCAGTTGCCTGGTATTGGTAACGATCAGTCGCGAAGCGTATCTCGACCGGTTCGGCCATGGATCGAAAGTCCCTACGGCGTTGATCGTTACTAGCGGCCAAGACGAAGTTCGTACCTTGACATCGCGAAGCCCTGGCGAGCGGCACGCCAACCGGTAAAGCGGTGCTGGGTTTATGACGGCTGCGCGCTAACCTGCCGAGGGCGCGCAACGCGAGGGTGTCGAATCGCATTGCCGGTGGCGGTCGCTTCATTTTGTTTTGTCTCAGCCCCTAATATATAATCACGCCATATATGGTGACATCGCTTCTCGAGCGAGAGCTGAAGCGGGGCAGTACCGAACTGCTCATCTTGGCGCTGCTTGATGAATGTCAGCGGCACGGCTACGAAATCAGCCAGCTCATTGAAGAACGATCTAATAGTACATTGTCACTTTCAGTTGCCCGTTTCCTGAGCCAAGAGGAGCGACC
>CAZCEL010000469.1:0-3986 GCA_964497175.1 uncultured Bifidobacteriaceae bacterium | reverse complement strand
CCCTGAGCAGCGTCTTGAGGCCCTCGTGCCGCCGGCAGCGGTCCGGACGACTTCCGCGGCGCCATCGCCCTGCTGCCGGCGCTGAAGCTGCAGCCGTACCTCGAGAACATCGTTCCCTTCGAGCAGTTCTTTCTCGCGTGGGACCGCTGCCGGCGGCACGAGGGCCTCAAGACGCTGCTCAGGGTGGACCCGTCGTGACGCCGCGCGCGGTCTTTCTCGATCGCGACGGCGTCATCGTGCGGGCTCCGATCGTCAACCGGCGCCCGACATCTCCGATGACACTCGACGAGCTGGAAATCCTGCCGGGCACTCCGGCGGCGCTCGCGAGCCTGCGCGCGGCCGCCTACAACCTCGTCGTGATCACGAACCAGCCGGACGTCGCGCGAGGCAGGCAGTCGCGGGAGCGCATCGAGGCCATGCACGACATGCTGACACGCCATCTGGGCCTCTGCGACATCCGCGTGTGCTATCACGACGATGGCGACGAGTGCCGGTGCAGAAAGCCCTCGCCCGGCATGATTCTCGACGCCGCCGGCGAGCTGGGACTCGACTTGCGGTCGAGCTTCGTCATAGGAGACAGGTGGCGCGACGTTGGAGCCGGGAGGCGCGCCGGCTGCCGGACGATCTTGATCGACTACGCGTACGACGAGGTCAATCCCTTCGAGCCGGACGTCAAGGTGTCATCGCTGGCCGAAGCGGTCGGGTGGATTCTGGAGCGTAACCCATGACTAGCGCAGACCTGTTGGGCGCGCTCAACGTCCGGATCTTCGCCGACGGAGCGGACCTGTGCGTCATCGGGGAGCTGGCGCGTGCGCCGCACATCAGCGGGTTTACGACGAACCCGACGCTGATGCACAAGGCCGGCGTGCGCGACTATCGCGCCTTTGCCCGCGAGCTCGTACGGCTCGTTCCCGACAAGCCCATTTCCTTCGAGGTGTTCTCGGACGACTTCGAGGACATGGAGCGGCAGTCGGACGAGATTGCGGGCTGGGGAGAACACGTCTACGTGAAGGTCCCGGTCACCAACACCAGGGGGCAGCCCTCTCTGGACCTCATCGCGAGACTGTCGCGCCGCGGAGTGCAGGTGAACGTCACGGCCGTGCTCACCTCCGAGCAGGCGCGGCGTGTCGCGGACCGGCTCAGCCACGGCGTGTCGGCCTACATTTCGATCTTCGCCGGCCGCGTCGCCGACACCGGGCGCGATCCCCTGCCCATCGTCGCGGACACGCTCCGGCACGTGCGCGGGTTGCCCGACGTCCAGGTGATCTGGGCCAGCCCGCGCGAGCTGCTCAACATCATGCAGGCGGAGCAGGTGGGCTGCCACATCATCACAGTAACCGCCGACCTGCTCAGGAAGCTTCACCTGCTCGGTCGGGAGCTTGAGGACTACTCGCTGGACACCGTCCGGATGTTCCACATGGACGCCCTGGAAGCCGGCTTCTCGCTGTGAAGCTCCTGGTGACGGGCGGGTCGGGCTTCATCGGCACCAATCTGATCGATCGGCTGCTGGCAGAGGGAGTCCCGCATCTGAACCTCGACATCGCCGAGCCCAAGACGCCCTCGCATCGGCGTTGCTGGCGGGCCGTCGACATCCTCGACGCCTCGGCGGTCGGCGCCGAGCTCCGCTCGTTTGCGCCCGACGCCCTCCTGCACCTGGCCGCGCGGCCCGATATCGCCGGCGCAACGCTCGATGAGTACAAGGCCAACACGGATGGAACTGCCAACGTGCTCGCGGCGGTTCACCAGACTGCAACGATCGACCGGGTGATCGTCACGTCGAGCCAGTACGTCAACCAGGACGGCCAGCCGGCCCATGACGAGGATTACGCACCGCGCACCGTGTACGGCGAGAGCAAGGTCATCACTGAGCAACTGACGCGCCGGGCCGGGCTTCGCTGTACCTGGACGATCATCAGACCCACCAACGTCTGGGGTCCCTGGCACACCCGGTATCCATTCGAGTTCTGGCGGGTACTGTCGAGAGGCTGGTACGTGCACCCCGGTCGAAGGAAGGTCGTCCGGTCGTACGGCTACGTCGGCAACGTCGTCGACCAGATCCTCGGGTTGCTCGGCGCCGAACGGTCCTGCGTGCACGGACGCGTGTTCTACGTCGGCGATCCGCCCATCGATCTGTTCGAGTGGGTGAATGGGTTCTCGCTGAACCTGACAGGGCATACGGTCCGGATCGTGCCGCGGCCCCTCGTGAAGGCGCTCGCCGTCGTCGGCGAGGCCTTCGCGGCCTGTGGGGCGACGTTCCCAATCACGCTCGCGCGCTATCGAAGCATGACGACGAGCAACAGCGCCCCCATGTCGGCAACCTACGAGCTGCTCGGGCTGCCGTCCCGCTCGCTGGAGGAAGGTATCGCACTCACGACGCGGTGGCTTCGCGAGTACCACCCGGCGCTCGTGCGGCTGCCCGTTCCCTCGGCCCCGGAGCAGATCTGAGGGACACCGTCAACATCCTGGGCGTCGAGGTCGACGTCCTCGGCATGCGCGAGGCCGTCAGGACAATCGAGGGGTGGGTGAGCCGCCGGGACGCGCAGTACGTGTGCGTGACCAACGTCCATGGAATCATGGAATGCCAGGACGACGGCGCGATGCGTGACATCCACCGGCGCGCGGGCCTGGTCGTGCCCGACGGCATGCCGCTCGTCTGGTTCGCCAGACTTCGCGGGCGGCGCGGCGTCGAGCGGGTCTACGGCCCGGACCTGCTGCTGGCTGTCTGTGCAGCATCGGTCTCGAAGGGGTACCGGCATTTCCTCTACGGGGGCGCCAGCCGCCACGTCCTCGATCTCCTGACCGACAACCTCAGATGCCGTTTTCCGGGCATTCGGATTGCCGGAGCCTACTCGCCGCCGTTTCGGGCGTTGACCGCGGAAGAGGACCGCACCCTCGTCGCGCAGATCAACGCCGCGCGGGCCGACATCGTGTGGGTGGGTGTCGGCTGCCCGAAAAACGAGCAGTGGATGGCGTCGCACGTCAGCCGCGTCGAGGCGCCGGTGCTGCTGGGCGTTGGAGCCGCCTTCGACTTCATTGCCGGCGTGAAGCGCCAGGCGCCGGCGTGGATGCGGCGCGCCGGGCTCGAGTGGCTGTTCCGACTCCTGGCCGAGCCGGGCCGGCTGTGGAAGCGGTACCTCAGGAATAATCCGCGATTCACCGTTCTCGCCGCCATGCAGCTCACCGGGCTCCGGCACTATGATTAGCGGGACAACCGCCGCGGGAGGAACCATCGCATGACTCGGATCCTGGTCGTCGACGATGATCCGCGTACTGCCGTGAGCTTTGCGAGGACGCTCGAGCTGAAGGGCTACCAGGTCACGACCGTGTCCGACGCCGAAGCAGGTCTGCGCGCGGCTGCTGCGAGCAATCTGGCGTACGACGGCATGATCCTGGACCTGCGCATGCCTGGCGTCGACGGGCTCGCGCTCCTCCGCCGGCTTCGGAACACCCCGCGCTACCAGAACATGCCGGTCGTGGTCGTCACGGGCGACTACCTGATTGACGATCAGACCGTAACCGAGCTCGGCCAGCTCGGGGCCGTCGTGCGCTTCAAGCCGCTGTGGCTCGACGACCTGGTGGAGGTCGCCCGCACATTCGCCGGCACGCCGGTCGCCTGAGCGCTGACCTTCTCGAAGAGCGACCGCAGAAGTTTCACGTGCTGAAGTCTTGGTCTGCCCGCGTACGGCGCTGGCGCTACGCCGGCCTGATCCTGATCCTCGCCGTCACCCTGTCCGGACGGCACCTGGCCTTGCGGGCCGTCGGGAGTATCTTGACGGCATCCGACCAGGTGGAGCGCGTCGATCTGGCCGTGACGACAATGGAAAGCGGCGTGGCCGGCGAAATCGAGGCCAGCGAGCTGTTCCATGAGCGACTCGCCGGCCGCGTGGCCATCCTCTCGCCGATCCCCAGCCGAATCCACGACGAGCTGGCGCGGCGCGGCGTGATCCCACACGCGGCGAAGGGCCCTGCGATACCGCCGCCCGTGC
>CAZCEL010000468.1:0-3990 GCA_964497175.1 uncultured Bifidobacteriaceae bacterium | reverse complement strand
GGTGAGGTACACACATGTTCACGGTCTGACCCAGGCGGACCTGCATGACGCGCCGTTGTGGCCGGTTGTCTGGAAACGCGTCCTCGCTGTGCTCGCCGACAGTCGGGTCGTGGTTGCTTACCGGGCTGCCTTCGACCGCGCCGCCGTGATGACGATGTGTGCGCGTCACGCTTTGCTCCTGCCCCCGGTTCGCTTCGTCTGCGCCGCCGACGCGTACGAGGAACACGCCGGATGCTCCGCTGACCTCGTCTCGGCGCTTCGTGCGCTCCACATTCCGTTCCCCGGGAAACCACACGACCCCATGGCTGACGCTCGTGCTGCGGCGGCGATCATGTTGGCGATTCAACCGCACGCCGAACCGGAACGCGCTATTCAGTTGTCAAAGAGTCCGGGAGGCGACGATCCAGCCACACGCCGTTGAGCTCGGCTAGCTCCTTCCGCGGCCAGCCAAGAACCAGCACGGCCTGCCCGCTGGGCGATTCTTGATCCTGCCAAGTCATCAGCACGCCGCCGTCGTCGGGAATCGCTTCGGCCCACTCGCAGCACACGGCCCACACACGGTCGCGAACGGCCGTTGTCATTCGTGGACTCGTGTACACACCGGGCGCAAGTTCCAACATGCAACTCGCCAGAAACCCGCGAAACCTGTCTGGTACGTTCCGAGTAACAACGAGCGTCATGCGGACGGCTCCGAACTGGCCGCCTCCGCTTCGTTCGCCCCCGCATCCTTCGCTGTAAAGAGCGTCTTGATGCGATCGATCATCGCCGGAATAATCTGCTGATCGTGAAGTGCGCGCCCAGCCGCGCGCCGGGCGCACCGCTCGAGCGAGTCGTCCTCGCCTGACTCCACTTGTTTGACCGCTCGAAACGCCGCAGGCAAGCACACCATTTCACGATACAGGTCCGCGATGTCCAGGCAGAGGGCTTGACTCGACCCTTCGTGTATGAATCCAAGTTGAGGAATCGTCGCTGTCGCCGCCACCGCAATCATCGCCGCTGCGCGCAGTGCCGCAGAGCCGTGGTTAACCGCCTGGTTGACGCGGTCCGTCGCCTCTGGATCATCGCGGTCGTAGCGCCGCCCAGCCCACCTGATCCCGAACTGCTTCGCCAGGGTCCGGTACAGCGCCTTCACGCGCGCACCCTCGATCCCCCGAAGCACGTTGAGATCCTCCGAGGGCAGCACTTCACCAAGACGCCAGGCGAACATCCGTCGGGCCACGTGCAGGCGGCTCCCTTCGTCCGACCACAATCGAACCTGCTGTCTTGCCAGCGCGCTGTCATCTTGGCCAAACGGCATGGACGCGTAGAACCGCACCCCCTCCTCACCTGCAGCGACCAGGCCAGTCCCGTGTCGGGCGAGCAGCCGAAGGGCGTCGTGACTTACCGTCGTGCCGGGCTCGAGGATGACGGTGCTCAGCGTCTGGAACGGTAGTCCGTAGTCGCCGGCGGCAAGATCCTGGCTGCCGGCCGTGACAAATCGCAGGGTGCCATTCTCGACTGCGAGGTTCCCGCGCCGAAGCCAAACGCACCCATGCCGATCCGCGTGTGGCACTCTGGCCGTGTCCAGCCCGAGACGTCCCTTCAGCATCTCAAACCAGCGGCGCGCGCAGGAGAAGCATGCCGAAACCGAACGCTCGATGCCGGCCAACTCCCCGAGCAAGGAGCGCACGAAACGCTACGGGATCGCGCACCCTCAGATCCCCTTCCAACACCGCGTTGGGGCGCTCGATCCGCGCACCATCATGACGTCGCATGACCTCCCGCCGGAACTCCACCAAACGGGCCGTGGTCAAGTCGCTCGCGCCATCGCGCTGCAACTCCCGCTCCAGCCACCCTCTGTATACGCTCTCGCGATCGACGTTAGCGGTGCCTGCTGTGATGAGCGTCGCGTGAATATAGGCATCGATCTCCCGGTGCTTGATTTTTCCATGTCGATTCACTGCGAGTGGACGTTGGCCCGGCCTTCGTGTTCGTGCGATCGGGCAGACGCGCGTCCGAAATCCAAGCCGCTGTCCGACGGCGAACGTCGGCAGTTCGCGCGTCTCGCAGGCCCTGACGATTTCAGAGCGCTTCGGTCCCATCGCACGGAGAAGGGCGGCGGCGCCAACACCGGCGTACGCGAGAAGGAAAAGCGAATCCGGCTGCTTGGCGCCTGCCGCCCCGAGGTCATCGACAGCAAATACACTCAGCGGGATCGTCGCTGGGTCCGACGACCTCGCAAAGAGTTCGCACAGGCCCGCATGGAGAAGCGCGCCCTCGTCTACCATGGTTCCCAGCCGGTGACGTGCGCCCACTCTCAGCACAGCCCGGCGGTCGAGGATCAACCGAACTAGGTAGAGAGGCGCAGTCACGCCGTCACCTCACTCGAGGCGGGAGCTGCAACCCACTCGGTGGTCACGTGCCTGCTGCCATAGCGCCGCTCGATGTGTGAGAACGACAAGGGCACGTCGTAACGCACGTCTCCGTCGCCGCTTGCTGATTCCAGAACCAGTCGATACGGCTCGGAATCAGGTTGGAGCGCAAGCGGAGCTGTTTCGAGCGCAGCGCGGCCGCTCCCGTCGAGGACGCCGACGAACAGTGGAACGGACGGTGGACACGATCGACGACCGAGAAATGGACCGTATCGAGGTGAACGAAGTGCCACCGCGATGCGCGAAACGAACACATCGTCACCCTCCAAAGCCGCGACGAAGCTCGCGCCTTGCAGGTAAAAACGATGGCTCACCACAGTATCGCCTTGCTTTTTCTCCAACCCGAAGACTCGGTGTCTGCTTGCGCGGAACTTCCCTCCCCCTGCCGTGTGGTAGTCGTGAAGAAGCGATCCGGCCCTGTCCACACGCACGCTCATTTTCAACGACGCGAGCGCTGCGAGAGTGGCGTCGTCGTCGCGGGACATGCCGAGCGCGGCGCCCACCAAGCCGAGCACGCCGCTCTTCGTTGGCTCGCGTTCGGTATCCCGGATGCCGAGCTTGCCCTGGGCCGACCACGCCTGGAGCGGTCCCTCGAGGCGAATCAGCACTACCTTCACGAGACGGATCCCAACGCCCGCTCCATCACGCCGCTGTAGAACTCGCCGAGCGTTTTCGCACGCGGCGGATGCGTGCCGCCATCATCCAGATCACGGTCTGTCCATGAGATCCATGGCACTTCGCCAAGAGCATCTCGAAGGCGGACGGCATACGACTCCAGCTTCTCTATCGAGTCGTCCACTAGGTCCACAGTCTCGCCTCGCGGTCGCGCCGGCTTGAGGAAGGCATTCGCCAGCGAAAGCGGCTGGCCGCGGTCGCGAACGACACAGAGGGCGTAACTGGGGAAATTGTGCGCCGCCATGCCGTTCTGCTTGCCGGTCGGAATCGCCGTGACAAACGCCTGCAGAAAGGCGCTCGCCGCTCGGCGCACGAGCGCCTCGTCGCTTTCCAAGTTCGAACGAAGCGAGTCGAGGTCCAGGACGGCGTAGCGATAGAAGCAAGAGGAGTTGAACTGTACCGTTCCCATCATGTCCGACCCTGCGGTGTCCTTCGGTTTCAAATCGTCAACGGCAGTAAAGAAGTCAAAGTCCATCTGGACCCGATTCGTGGAGATCGCCTGAGCGACCTGGCAGGCCGCATCGACGTTCCACTCTGGTTTGTCCGCGATCATGCGCCCGAACAGAGCGATATCAACAGTGCGCTGCGCGTCCTTGAGAAGCCGCTCGACGGCATCTTTCACCTCCTTGGGGTACGCGCTCTCAGCCGCCTTCTTCGCGTCCTTCTTCCCCTTTGGCTTCTGTTCGTCCCTCTCGTTCGAGTTCTTGTGTTCCCTCCTCTGAGCGGCCCAAGCCGAAAGGGTTGCACGGTGCTCGTCCAGAACCGCAGCGAGCTCGTTCACAATCCGACGTGGCACGAAAAGGAGGTACTCGGTCTTCCACAGCTCCTCTCCGGACCCCTTCCTGTTCCGGCCCAAGCCGACGCCCTCGATCGCCGCGATGGTCAGCTGCGCCGCGCTCTCTGG
>CAZCEL010000467.1:0-3990 GCA_964497175.1 uncultured Bifidobacteriaceae bacterium | reverse complement strand
AGCGTCCCGTGCCCGCGTCCCGCGTGCCTGGCGAGCGCACGTCGCCGACGCAGCCCTTTCCGACCCGGCCGCCAGCATTCGATCTTCAGGGGTCCACCGAGGACAACCTCATCGACTTCACGCCGGACCTGCGCAGGCGGGCACTGGAGCAGCTGCGAACCTTCGAGCACGGACCACTCTTTACACCGCTGTCCGCGGAGAAGAGCAACCTGCTCGTGCCGGGCATTGCCGGTGGCGCAAACTGGGGAGGCGCCGGGTTCGACCCCGAGACGGGCATCCTGTACGTGCCGTCGAGGACGGCGCCCACGGTGATCACCCTGGTGGCTGTCGATCCGAAGCTGGGGAACATGCGGTATCAGCGCGCCGACCTCGGCACCGGCGCCGGCCTCGAAATGATGGAGGGGCTGTCGATCTTCAAGCCGCCCTATTCGAGAGTGACCGCGATCGACCTGAACCGAGGAGAGCACCAGTGGGTGTCGCCGCTCGGCGAGGGCCCGAGGGACCATCCACTGCTCAAAGGCCTGAGTGTTCCTCCGCTCGGAGAGCGGATGCAGATGGTCAGCGTGCTGGTGACCAGAACACTGGTCTTCGTCGGCGCAATCCCGATAGCGCCTGGAGGGGACGCCACGGCCGTGCGGAAACTGATCTACGTCTTCGACAAGCAGTCGGGCGCGGCTGTGCACTCAGTGGAGCTCAATGCCTTCTCCGTTGCGGCACCGATGACGTACCTGCACGGTGGCAAGCAGTACATCGTCGCGGCGGCCGGATCGGGCCCGAACTCGGAGCTGATCGCACTGGGCCTACCGTAGCAAGCGGCTTACTTCATGTACTTCGTCAGTCCTCCCCCCGCGGTCTGACGGGATATCGGTCCTTCGGCGGCATAGATGCTGCCGTCTGGATCGACAGCCACGCCCTCGCCCGCCACACCCTGGAACTGATCGGTCGGGTGCGGTGGAATGAATGCCAGCACCTTGTCCTCACGCGTGTTGCCGATCCGCACACCGGTCTTCCAGCCTGGATGCCGCGTGGGGCTCGATTCCGAATCGATCGCGTACAGTCGGTCGTTGCGGTCGATGAACAGACCGCTGACGCGGCCGAACTGCTCCCAGGCGTCCAGGAACCTGCCATCCTGATCGAAGATTTGCAGCCGGTGGTTGCCGCGGTCTGCAACGAAGAGCCGTCCTTTCGAGTCGAACGCTAATGCGTGCGGCGTGCGGAATTCTCCCTGCGCCCGTCCGAGCCTGCCCCACTCCTTGATGTACTTGCCGTCCTTGTTGAACTTCACGATGCGGCCGTTGGTGTTCGGCGGCGGAGTCTCGTTCTGTCCGCTGTGCCCGTCGGACACGAAGATGTCTCCGTTCGGTGCAGTGATGACGTCGCACGGCTCGTTCAACGTGTCCGGTCCGCTGCCGGCCACCCCTGGCTTGCCGAGCGTCATCAGCACCTTGCCTTGTGGGCTGAACTTGAAGACCTGGTGCCCCTTGGTGCCCTCCTTGTTGCCCTGTCCATCGGTGACCCAGACGTTGCCGTCCCGGTCTACGTGGAGGCCGTGCGGAAAGATGATCATCCCGCCGCCAAGGCTGGCGAGCAGCTTGCCGGTACGCCGATCGAACTTGACAATGGGCGCGACCGTCGATGTGGCGCAGGTGTTGGCGCCGCACCGATCGTACGCCCACACGTTGCCGTCGGGACCGATTTCGACACCGGCGGTCGATCCCCAGGTCCTGCCGTCTGGCAGTTCGCCCCAGTTCTTGACCACCTTCGGATTGGGATTCGGCAGATCCTTGCCCGCCGGGTCCACGACATCGCCCTGCGTCAACACCGCGGCCGACAAGGCCGCCGTCACAACGGACGTCACGAACACGACCTTCACGTGGCCTGTACCTGACATGGTCGCGCCTCCTCTGAAAACCACCTCACCGATCGATTCGTCCACTACACCGCTTCGAATACGACCCTCTCAGGACTGGCGCCGCTGAGGCGGGCGAAATACGTCTCGACCGCCACCTGGCGGAACATCTCGCGCAGCCGCGAGGCCGCTCGGCGAAGGTCTCCCACCTGACGATCGCGCAGATCGATCGTGAACGGCCCGATCTTGCGGCTGCGGTACCACGCGCAGTCCTGATGGGCGATCGCCACGATGCGCCGAGTGCCGTGCGCCTCGACCAGGGCCTCGATCCGACGACGGAAGAAGTTGAAATCCTTCGGGACCAGATCGAACAGCGTCATCGGCTCGATGCCTCCGGGGACGGCCAGGAAGTCGGTCCGCGTACCGGCCTTGAGATGGGTTCGGGTGAACTCCTGCACGTGAGGGTACCACCGTCCGTCCACGCACGAGATGACCACCGTGCTGGGCCGCTCCCGGTCCCAGGGGAGCGAGCTTTCGTAGACGATGCTGGAGGCCATCAGTTCTTGCCGGCCTTGGTCTCGGCCTCGTTCGCGGCCGCCTCGGCCTTGGCCTGCATCAGTCGAGCGACGTCAACGCCAAACTGGTCCTTCAGCATCGAGAGCATGGCAGTCATGCCGCCGCCCACGGTACTCATGACCTTGCCGATCCCGCCCGACCCGGACGACCCATTGCCCACCTCGATGATGTTGATCTTGTCGATGCCTGCCAGTTGCGTGGCGAAGGCCTGGGCGAGCTCCGGCATCTTCTCGACGACGAGGTTGATGACGGCGGCTTCGTTGAAGTTCTTCCACGCCTCGGCCTTGCGCTGGAGACCCTCGGCTTCGGCGAGCAATTTCTTCTTGATGACCTCGGCCTCCGCCTCGCCTACGGCCAGGACCTTGGCGGCCTCGGCCCGGCCGATTTTCTCGATCTTGGCGGCCTCGCCGGCGCCCTCGAATTCCAGTTCTTTCTGTGTGGCCTCGGCGCGGATGATCGTGGACTGTTTCTCGCCTTCGGCGCGCAGGATTGCCGCCTGCCGCTCGGCCTCCGCCGGCTTCACGACGGTCGCCTGCAGTTCCTTCTCCTTGCGCGCCGCCTCCTGTTCCTGGACGAGCACTTCCTGCTGCTTGCGTACCTGGTCGATGCGTGTCTCCTGTTCGGTGACCCGCTGCCGCGCGATCGCGGTGGCCAATGGTCCGGCCTGCTCGGCCTCGGCCTGCTTGCCTTTCACCGCGGCATCAAACTCCGCCTGCCTGGACTCCTTGTCCCGCAGCGACTGCGCGATGGCGACGTCGGCCTCATAGCGCTTGGTCTTGCCTTCCTGGTCGGCCAACGCCGAGTTGATCATGGCGTCGCGCTGGGCCAGGGCCTCGCCCACTACGGCGTCGCGCTTGACCTCGGCCGTGCGCTTCTTGCCGAGCGCGTCGAGATAGCCCTGTTCATCGCTGATCTGCTGAATGGTCAGGATGTCGATGTTGACACCCATCTTCTTCAGGTCGACCGCCGCCTCGTCGGTCATCTTCTGCGCAAACGCCTGCCGGTCCGCGTTAATCTCCTCCACGGTCAGGGTGCCGAGAATCGCCCGCAGGTGGCCTTCCAGCGTCTGAAAGATCACCTCCTTGATCTTCTCAGTGGTCATGCCCAGGAACCGTTCGGCGGCT
The DNA here is from genome assembly GCA_964497175.1 of uncultured Bifidobacteriaceae bacterium. Taxonomy (GTDB): domain Bacteria; phylum Acidobacteriota; class Vicinamibacteria; order Vicinamibacterales; family CAVVIG01; genus CAZCEL01. The sequence goes on along the minus strand of CAZCEL010000467.1, from coordinate 441 downwards.
CCGCGTAGCGAGAGGTCGTCGCCGGCGATCTTGACGTTGGCCACGGCTTCGACGGTGACCGGGACGCCCTCCTTCGTATAGGCGCGCGAGATCTTCAGCGGGATCGAGATCACGTTCAGCGACAGGTACTCGACCTTCTCGAGCACCGGTACTCGAAGCGCCGCGCCACCGCGCACCACTCGAAACCCCACCGTGGCGCGGTTGCCGCGGTCATCGGTGATGGCGTGCTTGCGGCCGTACAGAATCGCCACCATCGACGGGGGCACCTTGATGTAGTTCCGGGCGAACAGCGCCATGGCGGCGAAGAGACCCAAGAGACCGAGCAGGATGGCCAACGCCACCGCCACGGCGGACAACTCGATGCCCAACAGATTCATCTGGAACCTCCATTCGACCTGTCTCTTATACACATCTGACGCTGCCGACGATCTTACGCGTGTA
>CAZCEL010000466.1:0-3994 GCA_964497175.1 uncultured Bifidobacteriaceae bacterium | reverse complement strand
GAGATCATGCCTAGTCTCGTGGGCTCGGAGATGTGTATAAGAGACAGCCACTGCGACGGGCCGCCCAACAAGCGCTTGCAGCCGACGGCGCTTGGCCGCATCACGAAGCGCCGCGGCTGAAGCGCAAACGTTACTCTCGATAAACGCCGATCTGGCGATGGCCGCCGGAGAACAAGGCGTCGGCTCAGGCGGTCCTCCAGGTCTTGCGCAGCGACTGTCAGCAAGTCAGCGCGCATCCGAGCGAGAGGAAGGCCTCGTGGATGTCGGCCGCGCGGATGGAACGACTGTCCACGACTGCCGGCGACCAGTCAATCTGGTCGGAGCGCGTCGAGATCCCGCATGATTCGCTCCACTCGATCGGGTGGTGAGCCATGTAAACTGTCCGGGCATGAATCGAAAGCCTGGCGGCGGCAAGCTCGACGGCCACCGATCTCGGGCCGGATGGCCGGCCGGCGACGAGCGCGAGTCCCAGCGGCAGATGGGCGGAGCCCAAGAAGGCTTCAAGGCGCAAAGCCGGATAGCAGCGGGCGACTTGGAACACAATGTGAGCCTGAATGACCCCCTACGATCCGGACACGCCGCCCACGGCCACCGATTGGCTCGGGACCGACGAAGGCGAACGGATTGAGTTGGTTCTTGCCTACCATCGTCGCAGGAAGATCAAGCTGCCAAATTCGCAGCTTCACGCGGTTGTTCACGTCGTCGTGGAGAACCAGCTCGCGCTTGGCGAGCACGTGGTCGTGAACACCTGTGCCCGCCTTCAGGAGGAGGGCCTCAGTCGGCACGAGGCCGTTCATGCGATCGGGTCGGTCCTTGCCGAGAACTTGTACGAATTGATGCAGGAAGAACAGGACGTAAAGGGCGAACCGTATCGGCGGTATCTCGACCGGCTTCAACGACTCACGGCCAAGAACTGGCGCGCCGGCTGACACCGACATTGAGCCGTCCGGTCCGTGCGATCGTGTGGCCGCGCCGTGATCGCAGGAGCCGCTGCGCGAGGCGTTGAGCGGACTACGAATGGACCTGCAAGCGATACGCGTGGTGCGGACCGAGCTGACCGATCGTATCAGCCGGGATCTCATCGAGGCGTTGAACGCCGAGCTCGCTGGCCTCTACCCTGAACCCGGCGCAAACCACTTTCGGCTGGATCCCGCGGAGACCGCTCCCGGACGTGGGGCGTTCCTGGTCGTCTATCGGGGGGACACGCCAGTGGGCTGCGGGGCGGTGAGGCTGATCGATGCCGAGAAGGGAGAACTCAAGCGCATGTATGTGTCGCCCAGCGAGCGAGGGAGGGGGCTGGGCCGACGGCTGGTCGCCGCGCTCGAGGCCGAGGCGCAGGCCCTGGGTGCCCGGCGACTCGTCCTCGAGACGGGCGTGCGGCAGCCGGCGGCGCTGGCGCTGTATCGCGCCACGGGCTTCCAGCCTATTCCGCTGTACGGCGAGTACGTCTTGTCTCCCGACACCAGTGTCTGTCTGGGCAAGGAGCTCATCAAATAGGAGACACGCCGGAGGAGGCAGCGCGTGGCACTCGTCGTTCTGCTGAGGGGCGTCAACGTCGGCGGCCACAGAACGTTCAGGCCGTCGACGCTCGCTCGGCACCTGAAGCATCTCGACGCCGTCAACATCGGTGCAGCCGGTACCTTTGTGATACGGCAGCCGACGAGCCCGGCGCGGTTGCGCAGTGAATTCGCACGCAGGCTTCCCTTCGATGCCGAGATCGTGATCTGCGAGGGGCGCGACATCGTCAGGCTGATCTCTCGCGACTTCTTCCCGGACTCGTCAATCCGCCCCGACATCGTCCGTTTCGTGAGCGTTCTGTCACGACCCTCTCGTACGCCGCTGTCGACGCCCATCAGCCTTCCCTCCACGGGCAAGTGGCTGGTGAGGATTCTCGCGAGGGAAAACCGGTTCCTCGTCGGGCAGTACCGGCGGCATATGAAGGCCATCGGCTATCTCGGCAAGTTGGACAAGATCGTCGGGGCGCCGATCACCACGCGCAACTGGAATACGCTGACCGCGATTGCCAAGGCGCTGGATGACTACCCCAGCTGAATCGCCCAGTTGAGTTCCCGCAATGAGCACGATCAGCTTGAAGGTGAACAGTACGGATCGAATGTCGTTCACGGCCCTTGTCGGAGGAAGTCGACGATCGGACCCCTCTCCTCGCTCGAGCAGTGCCCGTGATGCTCGAGAAAGGCCAGCATCTCCCGCCGCGCTGCCCCCGGATCGGGCGCATCCCGTACCACTCTTCGCATGTCCGCCTCATCATGGCAGGACCGGCAGCGGCTCTCGAAGAGCCTGCGCCCCTCGTCAGCCACCGCGGATGAGCTCAGGCGATCGGGAGGCTGCGCGGGCGTGTCGGTCCCGAGGCGAACGGCCCAGGCAAACAGCAGGGCCACCGACACGAGCAGCCCACTGACCCCCAGCGCCACGCGTCGGACCACGGCGTGCCGCATGATCGGATCCCTGCCCGGCGTCTACACGAGATCGAATCGCTCGGAATGGATGTGGTCTGCAGGCACGCCCACGGCCGCCAGCGTCTCCTCGACCGAGTCCATCATCGGCGGCGGTCCGCACACGAAGTACTGATAGTGCGCCAGGCGGACCGGAAGGTGGCGCGCGAGTAGGTCGTGGGTCACAAGACCGCGTTCGCCGGTCCACTCCTCCGGGGGATCCGCGAAGACATAGACGACCTTCAGATTCATCTGTCGCTCGAGGGTCGCCAGCTCGCTTCTGAACATCACGCGCTGCCAGTTGCTGGCGGCGAAGATCAGCACGACGGGTCGGGGATCTCCGCGATCGCGCATCGTGCGCAGCATCGATCGCATCGGCGTGACGCCGATTCCGCCGGCGATCAGCACGAAGCCCTGGCCGGGCTCCCGATCGGGAGAGAATACTCCGTACGGCCCATCGACCCAGACCCGCGCTCCCGGCTCGAGCGCGGGAGGAACACTGCGCGACCAGTCCCCAAGCGCCTTGATCGAGAACTCCAGCCGGCCTGGCTCTTCAGCCGACGAGGAGATCGTCATTGGATGCTGCTGCAGGCTGAAGGGGCTCGATCCCGTGGTGAGCCATGCAAACTGTCCGGGCATGAAGCGAAAGCTGGTCCCCGCCGGTCCCTGCAGCGCCAGGGTCCGGGTGTCACCGCCTTCGTCCCGGTTCTCGACCACCCGCCAGGGACGGGGCCACAGGCGAAGCGGCCGGACCACGCGGTAGCCGAGCATCATCACGGCAAACAGCCCGCCGTACACAAGACACGCCCCGGCTACGGCAGGGACCTGCGAGTATCCGCGGACTGTCACGATGTGCGCGACCGAGGCCGGCACGATGACCAGCGCAGACACCGTGTGCAGACCGCGCCAGACTTCGTACCGAAGGCGCAGCCGCCTGCGCCAGATGGAGCTGATCACCATCAGCACGACCACCCAGAACGCGATGGGACCGACACGCTGGGCCATCGTTCCTCCCAGCGCGTTGAAGCTGGCCGGTGTGACCCCGCTGCCAGCGAGCAGCACTGGATGCGCCACCAGAAACCCGACGGCAGCGATGCCCATCAGGCGATGGAAATACATCAGCGCGTCGGTGCCGAACGGCTCGGATGCTGCGCTCAGCCGCGACACCAGGACGCACTCGAGCACGATCACGGAGAAGCCCACGAAGCCGGCGGCGGCGGCAAGCTCGACGGCGATGGGTCGCGGGCCGGACGGGCGACCGGCGACGAGCGCCAGTCCCAGCGGCAGCAGGACGAGCGCGAGGTAGATCCCGAACCAGACGATGGCGCGTGGAACCAGAGGACTCCCGGCGCTAGTGACGCGACACTAGCGTTTCTTGCCGGCGTACTCGTCAGCCGTCACCTCTTCGAACCACTTGGCGGCTCCGCCGAACCCTGCGTTGATCTGTATGAGCGCCTCACCTGGCGCGGCACCGTGCCAGTGGGCGATGTTCTGAGCCGTGTAGTCGCTCGCGCCGACGCCGAGCTCCTGCATCGCCTGGC
>CAZCEL010000465.1:1176-3996 GCA_964497175.1 uncultured Bifidobacteriaceae bacterium | reverse complement strand
GGCTCTCGACCGCCCCGTCGGCGGAACGCCCGTCGAGGCCATTATCAGCCTCGACCGCGATCGCTGAAGCCGGCCACAAGACGCCGCCGGCGGCCGTCTATTTCGATGCCGCGCTCGTGGCAAAATTCTACGTCAACGAACCAGGACGGGATGCGGTCCGCCGTCTCGCCAGACGCTCCGGCACCGTGGCAACCTCCGGCATTGCCATCGCCGAGGTCGCCGCGGCCTTTCATCGCAAGCTGCGCGAAGGCTCCATCGACTCGCACGTGTTCGAGGCGCTCCAAGGCCAATTCCGCCACGACGTGACGCGTGGCCTCTGGACGGTCATCGGGCCGACCCCCGCGCTCCTCGAACGCGTTCGCGCCCTGTTCGCTCAGCTGGATCGCTCGGTCTTCCTGCGGTCATTGGACGCGGTGCATCTGGTGACGGCGAAGGTCGAGCGCTTTGATCGTCTGTACTCGAACGACACGCATCTGCTGGCAGCCTGCCCTCGCCTGCATCTCGAGGGCATCAATCCGATCGCAGACCTGATCGACAGGTAGCGATCTGTCAACCGTCCGGGCCCCACGCCGCCATCTTCATCGGCACGTCGGAGGGCGGCGCCTCGCAGTTGATGACCTCGCCGCTCCACCCCTACACCCAGGTGCTGCTCTCGTCGGTGCCGGTCGTGGATCGCCGCCAGCGACGTGGGCGGATTCGCCTCGCCGGCGAGCCGTCTTCAGCGATGAATGAACGGTACAGTTGGCGAGTTATGGGCGCGGGCGTCGACGCGATGTTTCGTCGCACTCGGGTGATCTACTCCAGGTCGGGCTCGGCGGCGAGAGTAGCGGTGTCGCCCCTCGTCGCACCCGATCGGAAGGGCATCCTTGTGTCGGTGGGATTCTGACACCGCTCGACGACCGCTCCGGCTGCCACCGCCCGCCTTTCGAGAAATCCGAGCGGCCCCGGCCCGCGGCGCAGACAGAATCAGCCCGTGCGTAATCCCAGGTCAACGCGCACGAGTGAGCATCCGACGAACTGACCGAGCCGCGCGATTGAGCGCGTCATCGAAGCTCGAGAAACGGGTGTCGCGCGCTCCGGCTTCACGGGCCACTTCGGCAAACGCCGCCAGATGCATGCTGTCGTAGGCCCGCAGCCGATACTGTTCCGCAAAGTCGCCCGCCTGGCGACACAGGGCTGACGTCACCTCGATGCTCAGGTACTTTGGCCAGTCGGCTTCGAACGCCTTCCTTGCCGATGCGAAGGCCGTCGACGCAAGCGCGCGTTCTCGTCGACGCCTTGCCATCGCTGCGCGCGTCTCGGTGTACGCGATCGACGATGTGGCGACAATCGTCGCGGCCTCGACCATGTTGCGCACGGCGTCGCTACCAAGTTCGGCCACGTAGAGTTTGACCAGGCTGCTGGTATCGAGATAGAGCGTCACCCGCGACCCTCGAGCACCGCGTCAGAAACCGTTCGACCCCCTTCAACGCTTACCGGTTGACGGCTTCCGACGGGCTTGCCTCCGCTCCAGCGGGCCCGCCCCTCGGCCACGAGCCCGTTTGCCCAGTCGACGTCAACTGGTGCCTCCACGGGGCTGATTGTGGCGATGGAACGTCCACGCTCGGTCACCATGAGCCGGACGCCCGATCGCACCCGCTTCAAATGCCGGCTGAGATTCGCTTTCAATTCTCGAATGCCAACGGTGTCCACCTGGCGAATCTCCGTGAAGTGACTACAATTCTATCACGATGTGACCACGTCAACCGGTCACCGCGCCGCGTGTCGTCTCAGGTAGACCGGGCGGCGAGCCGCTCGACGACCACCCGTGCGGCCTCGAGCATCTCGTCGACTTTGTCCGGCTGCCGGCCGCCCGCCTCTGCGAAATCCGGCCGGCCGCCGCCGCCGCCGCCGACGATCGGCGCGAGCTCCTTGACGATCTGCCCGGCCTTGATGCGGCCGGTGAGGTCCGCAGTCACAGACACGACGATCTGCACCTTGCCGTCCGACGTCGAGGCGATGACCACGACGCCAGTCTTGAGGCGCGCCTTGAGGGAGTCGGCGAGCGTGCGCAGGGCGTCCTTGTCGAGATCCGCGACCTTTCTCCGGGCGAGCTTCACGCCGGCCACTTCGACCGTATCGTCCTCGCTCGGTCCGCCGCCGGCGGCGAGCCTGGCCTTGAGCTGGGACACTTCACGCGACAGGCGCTTGCCGTCGAGGAGCAGACGGTCAACGGTGTCGAGGGCCTGGTCTTCGTTGACGTGCAGCGCGCCCACGATGTCGCCCAGGGCCCGGCGCTGGCGCTGCACCCAGGCCAGCGCGCCCAGTCCAGTCAGCGCCTCGATGCGGCGGACGCCAGCCGCGACGCTGCTCTCGGCCACGACGAGAAACAGCCCGATGTCGCCCGTTGCCCGCACGTGCGTGCCTCCGCAGAGCTCCGTGCTCACGCCACGAACGCTCACCACGCGCACCGTGTCTCCGTATTTCTCACCGAAGAGGGCCATCGCGCCCGCGGCGATGGCCTCGTCGGTTGGACGGATGTCGGTCTGCACGGGTGTGTTCTGCACGATCTGCTCGTTGACGATCCGCTCGATCTGGTCGGTCTCGGCGGGCGTCACGGGCTGGAAGTGAACGAAATCGAACCGCAGGCGATCGGGGGCCACCAGCGAGCCGGCCTGCCGGACATGGGTGCCGAGGATCTCACGCAGCGCGGCGTGAAGCAGATGGGTCGCCGTATGATTGCGCCGCGTTGCGTCTCTCAGCATGACATCGACCTCGGCGGTGGTCGCGTGTCTGAGCCTGAGAGCGCCCTGCTGCACGCGCACGCGGTGCGCACGTGGC
>CAZCEL010000465.1:0-1166 GCA_964497175.1 uncultured Bifidobacteriaceae bacterium | reverse complement strand
GACGATGCGGCCCGCGTCCGAGACTTGACCGCCGGCTTCCAGGTAGAACGGTGTGCGGCGGAGGGCGGCGTATCCGGCAGCCCCCATCCCCAGGACGTCGACCGGCCGCCGCTCGTCGTCCCACAGCCCGACAATCGGCTCTCCGCTCACCCGTGTTTGGGTGTATCCCTCGAAGTGATCGCCGATCTCGAGGTCGGACGACGGTGACGGATCGAGGATGAACTCGGGGCCGCCTTTCCGGCCGGCGAAGAGGCTCTGGGACCTGGCCTTGTGGCGCTGCGCTTCCATCGCGGCGTCGTAGGCGGCCCGGTCGACCCGGACCCGATGGGTTGCCGCGATGTCCTCGATGAAGTCGTACGGCACGCCGAACGTGTCGTACAAGCGGAACGCCTGGTCCCCGGACAGCACACATTCCTTGGACTCGACCGCACGGGCGATCTCGGCTTCGAGCCGCGGTAAGCCTTCGGTCAGCACCGTATCGAACCGCTTCTCTTCGGCGAGCACGGCCGCCTCGATCATGGCGCGACCCGTGCGAAGCTCCGGGTAGGCGTCGCCCATCTCGCGGTCGAGGACCGCCACCAGCTGGTGCAGGAACGGCTCGGAGATGCCGAGGTGCTTGCCATGCCGCATGGCGCGCCGCATGATCTTGCGCAGCACGTATCCCCGCCACTCGTTGGACGGCATGACCCCGTCAGCGATCAGAAACGCCGTCGCCCTCGCGTGGTCGGCCACAACGCGTATGGAGACGTCGCTGTCCTCGCCCTCGCCGTATCGGACGCCGGACAGCTCGCCGATCCGGGCGAGCAGCGGCGCAAAGAGGTCCGTGTCGTAGTTGGAGTCCTTCCGCTGCAGCACCGACGTGATCCGTTCGAGCCCCATGCCGGTGTCGATGCACCGGGCCGGCAGCGGTGTCAGGGTCCCGTCGGCGGCCCGTTCGAACTCCATGAACACGTTGTTCCAGATCTCGATCTCCGGATCGGCGCCCTCGCCGCGCACGAAGTAGATCTCCGAGCACCGGCCGCACGGCCCCGTGTCGCCCATCTGCCAGAAATTGTCGTCGGTGCCCAGCTCGAGGATCCGGTCGGCGGGCACGTACTGCCGCCAGATGTCGTACGCTTCGTCGTCTCGAGGAATGCCCGATTCGCCCTTGAAGACCGAGACGACCA
>CAZCEL010000464.1:0-4011 GCA_964497175.1 uncultured Bifidobacteriaceae bacterium | reverse complement strand
GGCGGTCTGCATGCGCCGCAGCAGGTCGGCAGCGTCCTTTTCCTCGGGAAGCACGGCACGCAGCTCACCCAGACGCGTCTCCAGGTCCTCGACTTCGACTTGGAACTCCGGGAGCTTTTTTGCGGTGGCGAGGCCCTTTGCGATATCAGCGCGCAGCGCCTTGAGCTGCGTGGCTCGGACCGCCAGATCGCCGCGGGCCGGCACCTCGTAGTAGTAGTAGTAGCCTCCTGCCGCACCGCAGGCCAGCAGGACGAACGCGCCGATCTGCGCATACCAGGGAAGCTTCGTGAGGCTGAGGTCCATAGGGGAACAGCTATCCAGCCGTATCGAGGGCTCCGCCGCCCGGCTTTAGAGGACCCGGCCGGGGCATGGCGTCGCCGGCCTTGGTAGCCTCGGGGTCGGCGGGCCGTTCAAAGATCGCCTTTATCTGGAACTTGATCAGCTCGCTGGGGGTTGGCCCCGAGCGAGCCTCGACCTGCGTGCTGACAATCTCAACAGACTTCTTGAAGTACCCGGAGGCTTCGAGATTGCCCACAAAGTCGGAGAGGCTCGTCAGGGACACGCAGCGCCCCTCCATCACGACCTCGTTGGCGGTCGAGGTCTGCTTGAGCGCTGTGAGCCAGATCAGCGATGGGAGCGCACGGCTGATCTGGTCGAGCAGGTGAACCGGACCGGTCTGTTCCCGGCGGAGCTGCTCGATGAGCGTCACGCGCTGTTGCAGTTGCGCCCGACGCTGCTCGAACTGCTGCACCTGCGCGATGATCGCGTGCAGGCGGGCGGTCTCCTGCTTCGCGCCGGTGATGTCGGCTTCGACGCGCGCCAACTCGGCCCTGAGCGCGAAGTGCCTCCAGCCCACAAAGAGTCCGGCGCCCAGCAGGATGGCCAAGCACCCGAGCGTGACCCTGTGGCCGGGCTGGATCTGAAAGCCCTTGCGGGCGACCTTGCGCTCTGCGGCCAGCAGGTTGACGGTGATCATCGGTCGCCGGCCCTTCTGAGGGCGAGCCCGACCGCTACCGCCGCGGTCGAGAACGGTCCCGCGGCCTCGTCGTGAGTGGGGTCGGCGCCGTCCAGCGCGATCTTCTTGAACGGATTGAACGGCTCGACCGGCGCCCCGAACCGCTCTTCCAGCGACCGGACGAAGCCGTCCACCGACGAGGCGCCACCGCTCAGCACGATGCGGTCGATTCGATCGGAAGCCGCCGTGGCCTTGAAGAAATCGAAGGTCTTCTGAATCTCGAGCAGCACGTTCTCGCTCATCGCGTGCAACACGGGCCGCACATCCTCGAAGGTGACCCCCTCGACGGCCTCGGCCTTCTTGGCGCGCTCGGCGTCGTCGAACGACAAATGAAGCTCCTTCTGCACCGCCTCCGTGTACGCGTTGCCTCCCATCGACACGTCCCGCGTGAACACGGCCTGCCCTCGACTCAGGATATTGACGGTGATCGCGCTGGCGCCGGCATTGAGCAGCACGACGACGGCTTCCTTGTCGAGGCCGTAGTTGGCCTCGTACGCATTCTGCAGGGCAAACGCGTCAACGTCCACGATCACCGGCACCCGGCCAGCCTGTGTGATGACGTTCGCGTAGTCGGCGATCTTGTCCTTCTTGGCAGCCACGAGCAGGACATCCATCGATCCTTTCGCCTCGCCCGCCCTGCCACGGTCCAGGATCTGGTAATCGATGTTGACGTCCTGAATGTCAAACGAGATGTGCTGCTCGGCTTCCCAGTAGATGGATTGGGCCAGCTCGGCGTCGGTCATCGCGGGCAGGCTGATCCGCTTGACGATGACGGCATTGCCCGAGAGCGAGGTGACCACCGCCTTCGAGCTGAAGGCCTTGCCGTCGAGCAGCCGTCGAATCGTTGCCGCCACGGCTCCGCCGTCGATAATGGCCCCGTCGACGATGCTGTGGGCCGGCACCGGTTCGGTCGCAACAGCGGCGACCCTGAGCCCCTGACTCGTCGTCTTCAACTCGACAGCCTTGATGGAGCTCGACCCGATGTCGAGACCGGTGACTGTCTTGGACTTTGCGAAACCAAACATCTCGTGGTCAACCCCGCGGCCCGTTGGGGGCCACGGTCCAGTTCCGAGGCAAGGCCGATGCCGGACATGGCGCGTCGAGATTGCGGCCGTTTCCGTGCGAAGCGTGCAGATTCTGCCAACCTCGACCCGAGAGGACTGTTGTTCCTGTTGCGCACGTGAGACAGGCGGGCAATACACTCACCGAACTTGTTATCGGCCCAAGCCGCCCGGCGCATGACGCTCGGCAAGCGGCCGAGCGCTTGACAGTGCCCAGAACCGCAGGTATCATTTGGGTTTATCGTCTTTTGGGAGAGAGCCTCAGAGATGTCGACCTCGGGAACGGTCTTGGAGCCAATCGCACAGCGGTCCGCCTGGCACGTGATCGATGCCGACGGGCGCGTGCTCGGTCGCATCGCAACCGCCGCGGTGCGGCTGCTTCAGGGCAAGCACAAGCCAGCCTACACGCCCTTCCTGGACCGGGGCGACCATGTCGTGGTGGTCAACGCCTCCAAGGTCCGACTCACTGGCCACAAGGAAGATCAGAAGATCTACCGGCAGCATTCGGGCTACGAAGGCGGGCTTCGCGAAGAGCGCGCGCGCCTCGTCCGCCAGCGCCGGCCGGAGCGCCTCGTGGAGGAAGCTGTTCGCGGGATGCTGCCAAAGACCAAGCTCGGTGAGGCGATGTACCGCAAGTTGAAGGTGTACGCTGGCCCTGATCACCCGCACACGGCCCAGAAACCCCTCAGGATCGAGGTCAGTTAACGTGACAGCTGTGCAGTACTACGGCACGGGGCGCCGCAAGACCTCGACCGCTCGGGTTTTTCTTCGCCCAGGCACTGGGACGATCACCGTGAATCGCAGGACCTTCGATTCCTTCTTCCCCACCGAAGCGCTTCGCACCCAGATCCGGCAGCCGCTAAAAGTCACCGAGACCGCCGATCGATTTGATGTGCTGGCAACGGTGGCAGGCGGTGGCGTGTCGGGGCAGGCCGGAGCCGTGCGGCTGGGCATCGCCCGTGCGCTGGTCGAATACAACATGGAGCTGCGGAAGCGCCTCAAGAACGAGGGCCTGCTGACGCGCGACGCGCGCGCCAAGGAACGCAAGAAGTACGGGATGGCCGGAGCACGCAAGCGGTTCCAGTTCAGCAAACGTTGACGGGGGCTGGTCGTAATCGGTATAGAGAGGCACGAACGGAGGGAGCTTGACCGCGATCGCGATGAAGGATTTGCTGGAAGCGGGGCTGCATTTCGGCCACCAGACGAAGCGCTGGAATCCCAAGATGAAGGAATACATCTTCGGAGATCGCAACGGCATCTACATCATCGATCTCGGCAAGACGCTGAAACTCTTCCGCGAAGCTGAGGAGTTCGTGACCAGCCTCGCCTCCGAGGGCCGCACGCTGCTGTTTGTCGGCACCAAGCGGCAGGCGCAGGATGTGACGGCCGAGGAAGCCCAGCGATGCGGGATGTACTTCGTCAACGAGCGGTGGCTCGGCGGCCTGTTGACCAATTTTGCCACCATTCAGCGCAGTCTGGGCCGGCTCCGCGACCTCGAGGCGATGGCCACCGACGGCCGCTACGACTCGTTGTCGAAGAAGGAAATCGCCCGCAACGAGAAGGAGCGCCGCAAACTGCAGAAGAACCTGGAGGGCATCCGCGGCATGTCGCGGCTGCCCGACGCCGTGTTCGTGGTCGACACCAAGAAGGAAAAGATTGCCGTCGACGAAGCGCGCAAGCTGAAGATTCCGGTTATCGGTATCGTCGATACCAACTGCGACCCGGACGAGGTCGACTTCATCATCCCGGGCAACGACGACGCGCTGCGCGCGATTCGCCTCGTGGCTGCACGCATAGCCGACGCGGTGATCGCCGGGCGCGACATGAAGCAGTCGATCGACGCCGAGGCCGCGCGCGAAGCAGCTGAGGAAGCTGCCGCCGAGGATCCCCGCCGGGCCGCGAGGCCGATCCGACGCCCACGCGAGACCGCCCCGG
>CAZCEL010000463.1:0-4028 GCA_964497175.1 uncultured Bifidobacteriaceae bacterium | reverse complement strand
TCGTATTCCTGCTCGGCGTCCTGCAGCAGTTTCAGGGCGCGCTGCTCGGGTGACAGCGCTTCCTTGGCCCGCTGACCCTTGAGGTCCGATTCGGCGACCTTCATCTCGGCCGCCGCCCTGGGCAGCGCATCCGCAATCTTCTTGAACGCCGGATCGACGACGTCGAGGCGGCTGTTCATCTTGCCGCTCAGCTCCTCGACCTGTTCCCTGAGCTTGGCCTGCGCGAGCGTGAGGAACACGGTGTTCTCGCGGAACTTGTCCGCGGACATCTTCGCCCGGTCACGCACGACGTTGAAGGTGGCGGCCACGATCTCGCGCTGCTGCTGCGAGAGCTGCCCGACCTGGTTCCCCGCGCCTCCGCCGGCTCCACCCAGTCCGGCCATCGACGGCGCCGGCTTGTAATCCTTCCTGAACGGGCGCACCTGGACGAAGTAGATGTCGCTCGTCGTCGTCTTGGATCCCTGCACGGCATCGTTGTCCGAAGCCTTCGCGTAGTAGGACACGAAGTCGCCCGCCGCGAGCCCCAGCTCCTCGAGATAAATCGTGTGGCTGGCCGTGACCTCGGGCAGCGTCTTCGAGCCGCCAAAGAGGTTGATGGTCTTCTCGGCGCCGCCGTTCACCGAGTAGAACATCTGCAGCTGCTTGACACCGAAGTCATCGTCCGCACGCACCTCGGCGAATACCTCCTCGACAGGGGTGGCCTGCGTGTCGCGCCCTGGTTTCTGGAAGCGCACCGACGGCGTCTGGTCGGTGAGGACGTCGATCGTGTACTGCGGCGAGGCATTCACCTTCTCGCCCTGCGGGCCCTCGAGCTCGATCTTGTAGAAGCCCTGCGCATCCACCGTGAAATTGCCGACCAGCGTGCCGTCGGGCTCTCTGGTCAACGCCGCCGATCCGGACTCGTTCAACAACACCCGTCCGCCCGGCGTTGTCATCGTGGGCGACACACGCAGCTTCACCTGCGTGCCCTTGATAGCCGCGATGTCGCCGCCTGGATCGACGGTCCGCGGCTCGAGGCCGGTGTACGCCGGGAAGTGGTATTCGAGCACCAGCCGGTCGACGGTCGGCAGATCCACGACGTCGAGCGCGAAGGTCGGCGACCTGACACCGTTCGCCTCGACGTAGTAGCTGGCCGTTTTTTCGACATGGAACAGCATCCCCTCGAACGACGAGGGATCGCTGGCCGGAACGAGCGGCACGCGCTCGAACGAGCCGCCCGCTTCCATGCGTACCATGATCGAGGCATCCGACGCGGCGAATCCCTGCAGCCGCGCCTTCACCGCCTGGTCGGCACCCCGCGGAATCTTGGCGTTCCCCGGCTCGACCTCGATCTTGTAGGGGCTCGCCGCCTCGGCGCTGCGCGAGAGGATGAGGAGCGCCGACATACCCTGGCGGAGAAACGCGGGTCCGAACGCGATGAGCAGCAGCGCCGCCGCCACCGCGCCACCCAACGTGACCACAACGCGACGGAGGTTGGCCCGCTCGACCCGCAGCCCGTACTCCAGATCGCGGCAGCGATCGACGGCCTGGTCGACGAGCCGCTCGAGCAGCTGAGGGGACGGACTGGTATCCGATCCGTCGGAGGCAGCCGCCCCGTCAATGGCACTGAGGATGGCGGTCTCGAGCGTGGGGTCGCTTTCCTCCAGGTAGAGCGCAACCTGGCTGTCCGAGACCCGGCGCCGCATCGGCCGCACGAAGCCAATGACCACGAGCGCGGCGAAGACCGCGAAGGCTATGACCCGGAAGGAAATGATGGCAGCCGGGCTGAAGCGAAGCGCCTCGAGCGTCGACGCGAACAGCAGCAGCGCGGCCAGCGTGCCGCCAAAGACGATGACGGCGCCGCGCAGCAGGAGCTTCAGCTTCCAGCGGTTACGAACGCGGTGAATGACGTCGGTGAGCTCCGCCAGCCGGCCGAAGCCGGTCAGTTCGTTGGCCATCGCGGGTCCTCCATCCGCAGCGGTCCGGTACTTGCGGAACACACCACGGCCCGTCTTGTCATGAGGATACACCCAAACTCAAGGCAGAAAGGCAGAAAGGCAGGAAGGCAGGAAGGCAGGAAGGCAGGACGGGACTAGAGGAAGCGCTCGCTTCGTGACAGGTAGTTGGCCACCGACATCTCGGCCGCGAGCAGGATGAGGCCGGCCATGAGCAGATACCACCAGATCGCCTGCCGCCGCTCGGCTTCCTCCGGGGTCAGCTCGGCCGGGGCCACTGTCGCCTCCGGCGCGGCCTGCGAGGCCCGGCCCGTCACCGTCGCGACCAGTTCGGCCGGGTCGAGCGGGGTCAGATCGGATTCGGCCGGGTCGATGTTCACCGCGATGCGGTCGGGCCTCCCCGATGCGTTGGCAGCGGATCGGACCTCATACACGCCGTGCTCGCTCAGCTCGAGCAAGCCCGATTCGCTCGCGGGCACACGGACCCGCTCCCCCGAAGGCGTCATCACCACACGGTCGGCGCGATTCTTCAGGGCCAGTGACAGGTCGACGACCTGCCCCACGGTCTGCCAGGCGGAGGTCTGTTCGTACCGAGCAAGGTACTTGACCAGCTGGTGCGCAAGCGGGAGGTACACGGGCCTGATGACCAGGTCGTTCCAGGAATCGTCCAGGCTGGTCGACCACGCGATGACGCGGCCAGTGCCGACTCTCCGCTCCGCCGCCGTCACCGCCCCGTCGTCGTACCGAGCCAGGATGCGGTCGTCGGGTCCGGTCTCGAGCGCCCGGTATCGGAGGACACGGGCGGCCGAGAAATCGCCGCTCCTCGGCGCCTTGAACACCTCGAAGACGGGGTGGCTGTAGTCGCGGAAGCCGATGGTGGCGCGGTCCGCGATCCGGTCCACGACACCGCCTGGCTTGCCCGGCAGCAGATCCGCCTCGCTGGCGGGCCATGTCGTGCGCTCGCCAAAGGCAACCAGCAGCCCGCCGCCGCGCTCCACGAACCGCTTCAGCACGCCGCCGGCGATCCCGGGCGGCAACATCGTGTCATTGAGGACGACCACCGATCGGCGCTCGAGCATCTGCGGCGTCACCCGGCCGGCCGGGACCGTCTCGACCTGGAAGGCGGGTGCGTTGCCGATGGCGAGGGCCTTGGTCAGGTAGAAGCTGGAGCCGCGGCCGTCACCGCTGTCGACGATCAGTACTGTGACCGCCTGGCTCGGCGTGAGCACGAAGTCGAACGTGTTGTCCACCTCGAGCGCGTCCGAACCGGCGCGCACGCGGCCATGGACCGCCGGCTCGGCCAGCGTAAAGGGGGCGAACGCGACCGAGCTCGATGCGTTGGCGTCCACGGTCGCGGCCTTCGTCTCGAGCGGGTGCCCGTCAATCTCGAGCGAAACGGGAACGGCGGCGGCCGCGGCTGCGCTCTTGTTCGACACGCCGGCCGTCACGGTGATGCGCTCCTGGTTGGAGAACGTGGAGCGCGCAAACGTCACGGAGGGAATGGCGAGGTTGGTGGTATCACCCGATCCGACGGGAACGGTCGTCAGCGTGACGGTCTCGCCGAAATGCACGTCCTCGGCGCCGGTCCATCCGGACTTCTGAAAATCGGAGATCAGGATCGCCTCGCGCCGCTGGAGCGTCGAGCGCGCCAGGATGCTCTCGGCCAGCTTCAGTGCGGGCCCGTACCGAGTGGCGCCGGCCGTCACCTTCGCCGTGCCGAGGGCCGCCTCGAGGCGTCCCCGATCGCTCGTGGCGCGCATGTTCTCTTCGGCATTGCGGCCGAACAGCACGAGCGTGGCCCTGTCGTTGGCGCCAATCGAGTTGATAGCCGAACGCGCGGCGTCGGCGGCGCGCTGCCAGCGGTCGCCGTAGCCCATGCTCGCCGACTGGTCGAGCAGGATGACGATCTCGCGGCTGCCGCCGGCGGCGGCGATCGAGGCCGCCGCGCCCTCGGGGAAGAAGGGCCGCGCGAACGCCGCCACGACGAGCGCGATCGCGGCGGCGCGCATGAGCAGCAGGAACCAGTGCCGGATCCGGCGGCGCCGCACGGACTGGTACGGAATCTTCTGCACGAACATCAGCGACGGAAAGTGG
>CAZCEL010000462.1:0-4033 GCA_964497175.1 uncultured Bifidobacteriaceae bacterium | reverse complement strand
GGACGAGCAGGATTCTCGACGTTCGCATGACGTCCCCCTTTCGACACGCGCGAAACGTTCGCGCACAACCAACCGGGCGCGACGCCGATGATCGAGGATGCGGGTCAGCGCGGTCGCGCCGGCGTCTGGGCGGGCGGCGCGCCTCCGGGCGGCGGCGTCTCCGCTGAGTGGGTGTCCGCACTCCCAAGAAACTGCGCCCTGGGCTGGGTAGACCGCGCCGGCGACATGGTTCTGCGGGGCAATGACTTACGCAGCCTGACGAGCCAGTTTCTGATCCGATGCGTCGCGATTGCATCGCGTGCGCCGCTAACACGATCCTGGTCGTTGGTGAGGCGCGTTCTTGCTGGTGTGTTTCACGGCGTCTCGAACAAGCATCTTCAGGGCTACTTGAACGCGTACGTTTGGCGTTACAACCGGCGCCACGACTCGCGTGGCCGGTTCCAAGCTGCTATTCTTCGGGCTACGCTTGGATGATTTCTCGGGCGTGGCGACCTTCTTCACATTGCTGGGGAAATCAGCGCGTCGCGGCACCGGATTCGGCCCCTTCACGCGTCATCTGAGTTTGGCCATGTCTCACCGCTTGGCGGCGTGTATGCACGACTAGATCGGGCCGACGAGAATATCGGCAATCTTAAACAAAGGCTGGCCGTCACCGGACGCCAGAACTTGAAGAGCGTTTCGGGTGGCGCAAGCACGGCGAGGCTCGGCATGACACACCGGATGCTGTTTGCACCCGCGATCGCGCTCGCCGCATCGCTCGGGCCCCCTGCGACGGCCCAGAAGCTGGCGGCCTCCGAGCTCGTTACCGCGCTCAAGAAGGGCGGCTACGTCATCGTGCTCAGGCACGCGCGGTCGCCGCGGGAGGCGCCGGACGAGGGGACGGCCAATCGGGACAACACGGCACGCGAGCGGCAGCTCGACGAGGTGGGTCGAGACGACGCCCGTGCGACCGGCAAGGCCATCCGAGACCTGGGCATTCCGGTTGGACGCGTCATGGTGAGTCCCACGTATCGGGCCCGGGAAACCGCGCGACTTGCCGGTTGGGAGAGCGCCCGGATCGTTCCCGAGCTCGGCGACCGCGGGCAGAGCATGCAGGGCGTCACGCAAGTCGAGGGCGCATGGCTGCGACGGCGAGTGACACAATTCTCTTCACGCACGAATACCATTCTCGTGGCTCATCTCCCGAACATCACTCGCGCCCTTCCACAGGAGGCAGCAGGCGTTGAAGATGGCGACGCACTGGTGTTCGGTCCTGCTGATGCGAACACGGCCAGGATGGTCGGACGAATCAAGGCGGCGGAGTGGAGGGTTCTCAAATAGGACGTCTTCAATACCCGGCGTTCGACGGGAACTCAGTCATCTGGCCGTTCGCCTGAAGAGCGAGCGCGATCGCCTCGCGCCCTCTGCTAAGATCGCGCGCCAGATGGCGAAATCCGGAGTAAAGAGGCCGGCAAAGGGGGGCGCCCGGAAGCCGGCCGAAGGCTACACCCATCCCGATCAGACGCTGCTGATGCGGCCCGAGGTGGGCACGCAGGCGCAGTTCCGGAAGAAGCGGCCGCCGGTCACCTACCGCTACGATTCGTCGCTCTCGCCGGCGCTCGACTGGGACGGCGGGAATGGGGCCCGCGAGCTGGGCGAGTGGCTGCTTCGCGTGATCGCACAGGCAGCGGTTCTGCCGGCGCCGCACACGCTCGCGGCTCCTGCCGAATTCAAACGATCCGACGGGACTGTGGCCCTCACGGTGCGATCGCTGCAGGACGCCATCGACCAGTTGAAGCGCCTGAGCGGTCCGTTCCTGAACTGGACCGGCAAGGCCGAGCGTCTGTCCTTCGACGTGCCGACGCTGCCGCTCTTCGTGCACGAGCGCCTGTCCACGAAGGCGATTGTCGAGACGCTGGTCGGCCACAGGACGGACAAGCAGGCGGACTTCTGGGAGCTGCTTGGCGATCCGAGGCATTCAATTACGGACCAGGTGCTGAAAGCTTACGAATATCCGGACAAGTGGGTGAACCGGCTGATCCTCGGCGACTCGCTTAGCTTCAAGAAGACCAGCGGATTGGGGGCGACCCTTCTACAAGGCACGCAGGATTTCATCCTCTGGTACGGAAGAGACAAAACTCGAATCAAGTTTCGACGCGTATACACGGACAAACGAGAGGCCGCAGAGGAGGATTCCCACTACACAACGGACACCGATGGCGGACTCTACACCCTCAGTGACCTCACTGCTCAAAACAACGATGTCCAATCTTGTCTGTATGACTACGAGTTCGAGGGCGAGATCTTCCGGCTCCCGCCCGGCCGGCAATGGAAGACGACCAAGCCCGGCATGGATCGACTCGTGGCTGTTGATCGAGTCATAAAGGCTGGCAAGTCGATCCGCTACAAGCGTTTTGTCCTAGATTTTCCGCTGTCAGCCGTCACTGACACTTGGCATGACATTGGAGGTAGCGTTCAAAGCCGTTCGGATTCCAAGGTCTATGTTGTTCAGACGGGCACAGGTGTCGTGCAGCGGTGCGTGCTAATGACGACCGACCCCGGCGACCTCGTACTCGATCCCACATGCGGAAGTGGAACAACTGCCTACGTCGCCGAGCAGTGGGGCCGTCGGTGGATCACGATCGACACCAGCCGAGTGCCTGTCGCCCTTGCCCGTCAGCGCGTCTTGACAGCAACGTTTCCGTACTACGAACTCAGGGAGCCAGCACGTGGACCCTCCGGAGGCTTTGTCTACGAACGAAAACGGAACAACAAAGGCGAAGAAGTGGGCGGCCTAGTCCCGCATATCACTCTAGAGAACTTCACTACCGACGAACCGATTCAGGAACGAATTGTTCTGAACCGCGCTGAGGTGGACAACAAGATCGTCCGGGTGACGGGGCCGTTCGCCGTCGAGGCCACGATTCCGACGCCGGTCGACTGGGAAGGCGACGGGGTCGAGGACTCCGGCGCGGAGTCGGTGCAGTCCTACGGGTCCTTCGTCGAGCGGATGATCGAAGTGCTCCGGCGCTCGCCCGTGCTGCACGTCGGCGGCGGTCGGACCGTCGAGCTCGGGAGCATCCGGCCGCCCGCGAAATCGCTGTCGTTCTCGGCCGAGGGCGTCGCGCTCAACGGCCAGCCGGGCACTGTCGAGCTCGGCGAGGCGCCGAGACCGGTCGCCTTCGTCTTCGGCCCGGAGAACGGCGCCATCAGCGAGAAGCTCGTGCACGCCGCGCTGCAGGAAGCGCAGCTCAAGAGCTACACGCATCTCTACGTCATCGGCTTCGCCATCCAGCCGCACGCTCGCCAGTTGATCGACAAGTCGGCCGAGATGGGCCTCGTGCCGGCCACGTACGTCCAGGCCACCCCCGACCTGATGATGGGCGACGGACCTGGCACTACGTCATGGCGAGAAAAGTCGATGAGGTTCGCCGAGCAGTAGACAGGTTCCTGCCCGGCAGCGCCAGCGAAACCGGTACGTGATACGGCTGCCGGGGCCGTCACGGGCGCCGCGCACTTCGCACCGGGAGGCTCGAAGGTCTCGCCGGGGCCCGCTACCGGTCGCCCGGAATCGGCGAGGGCAACACCGGCCTGTCGGACCCGCGGAACGTATCTGCCGTGAAGATCCGCTCCTTGAACCGCCACCCATCGCGCGTCTTCACCAGCCGATCCTCGTACTTGCCGAAGAGCGTGACCTCGATCGGCTTCCCTTCGGCGCGACGCTCGACCTGCAGCATGTACGACGAGCCCCGCGCCCCTTCGGGCGTGCCGACGATGACGTAGGTCGAGTTGAAGTGGCGGATGCCTGACGATTGATTCTTGGGCACTTGCGCGTAGAAGTCCTTGAGCTCCTGCCCCGAGTACTTTCTCCCGTTCATGTCGGCCACGCCGTCCCCGGCGAACATCCACGAGGGGTCCCGCCTGGAGCCAGGATCCACGTCGCGCGCGTAGAAGCCGTAGAGCTGCTGAATCTCCATGTAGTCCTCCGGCGACAGCCAGACGTGGCTGCCGGGCCGGCGCTGCTGGGCGTAGATCCAGGTCGTCGTTCCAACCA
>CAZCEL010000461.1:0-4036 GCA_964497175.1 uncultured Bifidobacteriaceae bacterium | reverse complement strand
GGATGTGGACCGCCATCTGGTCGCCGTCGAAGTCGGCGTTGAACGCCGTGCACACGAGCGGATGGATGCGGATGGCCTTGCCTTCCACGAGCACCGGCTCGAACGCCTGGATGCCGAGCCGATGGAGCGTCGGCGCGCGGTTCAGCAGCACCGGGTGCTCGCGGATCACCTCTTCGAGCACGTCCCAGACCTCGGGACGCTGGAGCTCGACCATCTCCTTGGCCTGCTTGATGGTGGCCACCAGACCCCGCTCCTCGAGCTTGTTGTAGATGAACGGCTTGAACAGCTCGAGCGCCATCTTCTTCGGCAGCCCGCACTGGTGCAGCTTCAGCTCGGGGCCGACGACGATCACCGAGCGGCCCGAATAGTCGACGCGCTTGCCGAGCAGGTTCTGCCGGAAGCGTCCCTGCTTGCCCTTCAGCGTGTCGGACAGCGACTTGAGCGGCCGGTTGTTGGCGCCCCGCAGCACGCGCCCGCGGCGGCCGTTGTCGAAGAGCGCGTCGACGGCCTCCTGCAGCATGCGCTTCTCGTTCCGGATGATCACGTCGGGCGCCTTCAGCTCGATCAGCTTCTTCAACCGGTTGTTGCGGTTGATGACGCGCCGGTACAGATCGTTCAGGTCGGAGGTCGCAAACCGCCCGCCGTCGAGCGGCACGAGCGGTCTGAGCTCGGGCGGGATCACCGGGATCACGTCCAGGATCATCCATTCGGGCCGGTTGCTCGACTTGCGGAACGAGTCGACCACCTTCAGCCGCTTGGCGTACTTCAGCTTCTTCTGCGCCGACAGCTCGGCCTTCATCTTGTCCCGCAGCTCGATGGCCAGGCGCTCGACGCTGACCCGCTTGAGCAGCTCCTTGATGGCCTCGGCGCCCATCTGGGCGCGGAAGCGCGGCATGCCGGACCTCGGGTCCGAGTGCTCCTCGCGCGCCTTCCGGTACTGCTCTTCGTTGAGCAGCCCGTTCTGCTTCAGATCGGTGTCGCCCGGATCGACGACGACGTAGGCCTCGAAGTACAGCACGCGCTCCAGATCGCGCAGCGAGATGTCGAGCAGGTGGCCGATGCGGCTGGGCAGCCCCTTGAAGAACCAGACATGGCTGACCGGCGTGGCGAGCGTGATGTGTCCCAGCCGCTCGCGGCGGACCTTGGCCTGGGTCACCTCGACGCCGCACTTGTCGCAGATCACGCCGCGGTGCTTCATGCGCTTGTACTTGCCGCAGAGGCACTCCCAGTCGGTGATCGGCCCGAAGATCTTCGCGCAGAACAGCCCGTCGCGCTCCGGCTTGAACGTGCGGTAGTTGATCGTCTCGGGCTTGGTCACCTCGCCGTGCGACCACGACAGGATCTTGTCCGGCGAGGCAAGGCTGATCCGGATCGCGTCGAAATCGCTCGTCAGCGCCGACCGCTCGTGAAAGCTTGGTCTCATGAACAATTCCTCGTTGGGCTCAGACTTCCTCTAGCACGGGCTGAGGCGCGGCCTCGACCGGCTTCTTGGTCTTCATCAGCTCGACGTCCAGGCAGAGCGACTGCAGCTCCCGGATGAGGACGTTGAACGACTCGGGCAGGCCCGCCGTGAACGACGCGTCGCCCTTGACGATGGCCTCGTAGATCTTCGCGCGGCCCGTCACATCGTCGGACTTCGCGGTGAGGAGCTCCTGCAGGATGTGCGCCGAGCCGTAGGCCTCGAGCGCCCAGACCTCCATCTCGCCGAACCGCTGCCCGCCGAACTGGGCCTTGCCGCCGAGCGGCTGCTGCGTGATGAGCGAGTACGGGCCGATCGAGCGTGCGTGAATCTTGTCGTCCACCAGGTGCGAGAGCTTCAGCATGTAGATGTAGCCGACCGTCACGTTCTGCTCGAACCGATCGCCGGTCATCCCGTCGTACAGCACCGTCTTGCCGCCGCCCGGGAGCCCCGCCCGATCGAGCCAGTTCTTGATCTCGACCTCGGTGGCGCCGTCGAACACCGGCGTGGCGAAGTACAGCCCGAGCGCGTGCGCGGCCCAGCCCAGGTGCGTCTCGAGGATCTGGCCCACGTTCATGCGCGAGGGCACCCCCAGCGGATTGAGCACGATCTCCACGGGGGTCCCGTCCGGCAGGTACGGCATGTCCTCCTCGGGCAGGATGCGCGCGATCACGCCCTTGTTGCCGTGCCGGCCGGCCATCTTGTCGCCGACCGACAGCTTGCGCTTCATCGCGACGTAGACCTTCACGAGCTTGATCACGCCGGGCGGCAGCTCATCTCCCCGGCGGATCTTCTCCTTCTTCTCCTCGAACAGGTTCTTGATGACCTCCACCTGCCGCTCGGTCCGTTCCTCCAGATCGCGCAGGTCGTCCTCGAGGCGGGTGTCGTCGGTCGCGATCTTCAACCGCACCATCGTGTCGTAGGCCATCTCCGCGAGGATCTCCTCCGTCAGGACGGTGCCCTTCCGGAGCAGCCGCTCCCGGCCGTAGTCGTCGAACAGGTCCGATCGGAGCTCCTGGCCCTTCAGCATCATGACCACGCGCTTCTTCACCTCGTCGTGGAGAATGCGGATCTCGTCCTGAAGGTTCTTCTCCATCATCTCGAGCTCTTCCTGCTCGATGGCCTTCGCGCGGTCGTCCTTCTCGATGCCCTTCCGGGAGAAGATCTTCACGCCGACGATGATGCCTTCGATGCCGGGCGGGCAGATGAGCGACGCGTCGCGGACGTCGCCGGCCTTCTCGCCGAAGATCGCCCGCAGCAGCTTCTCCTCCGGGGTCAGCTGCGTCTCGCCCTTCGGCGTCACCTTGCCGACCAGGATGTCGCCCGGCTTGACGTTGGCGCCGATCCGGATGATGCCGCTCTCGTCGAGGTCGCGCAGAAACGTCTCCGACACGTTGGGGATGTCCCGGGTGATCTCCTCGGGCCCCAGCTTGGTGTCGCGGGCCTCGATCTCGAACTCCTCGATGTGAATGGAGGTGTAGTAGTCGTCCTTGACCATCCGCTCGGAGACGAGGATGGCGTCTTCGAAGTTGTAGCCGCGCCACGGCATGAACGCCACGAGCACGTTCCGCCCCAGCGCCAGCTCGCCCAGCTCGGTGCACGGCCCGTCGGCCAGCACCTGCCCCTTGTGCACCTTCTGGCCCACGCGGACGATCGGCTTCTGGGTGATGCACGTGTTCTGGTTCGAGCGCTTGAACTTGGTCATCGGGTAGATGTCGGCGCCCATCTCCTTGCCGTCTTCCGTCTCGCTCTCCACGCGCACGACGATGCGCTGGGAGTCGACAAAGTCGATGGTGCCCGAGCGCCGGGCGACGATGACGGCACCCGAGTCGCGCGCGGTGATGTACTCCATGCCGGTGCCGACAAACGGCGCCCGCGCGCGCAGCAGCGGCACGGCCTGCCGCTGCATGTTGGACCCCATGAGCGCGCGGTTCGCATCGTCGTTCTCGAGGAACGGGATGAGCGAGGCGGCCACCGACACGAGCTGCTTGGGCGAGACGTCGATGAACTGCACGTTCTCGCGAGGCGCCAGGATGAAGTTGCCTGCCTGCCGCGCGTTGACGCGCTCCTGGGTCAGCCGGCCCTCGGCGTCGACCTGCGCGTTGGCCTGCGCGATGACGTACTGATCCTCCTCCCAGGCGGACAGGTAGTACGAGTACGGCTCGAACTCGACGCCCTTGCGCCGCGGACGGCCGTCCTCGGACACCAGCTCGTCGGCCGCGACGATGTCGCCGGTCTTGTACTTCGATCCGCCCGCGTTGGTGACGATCACGTAGTCGGTCACGTGCCCGTCCTTCACCTTGCGGTACGGCGACTCGATGAAGCCGAACTCGTTGATGCGCGCGTAGGACGACAGCGACGAGATCAGGCCGATGTTCGGACCTTCCGGCGTCTCAATCGGACAGATGCGCCCGTAGTGCGTCGGGTGGACGTCGCGGACCTCGAACCCGGCGCGCTCGCGCGACAACCCGCCCGGCCCGAGCGCGGAGAGGCGGCGCTTGTGGGTGATCTCCGAGAGCGGATTGGTCTGATCCATGAACTGCGACAGCTGCGACGACCCGAAGAACTCGCGAATCG
>CAZCEL010000460.1:0-4068 GCA_964497175.1 uncultured Bifidobacteriaceae bacterium | reverse complement strand
TTCACCAGCGCCTGCTCGGCCTCCAGCCCCGCTCCGCTCGCCCCCTGCCCGCCGCTCACCCGCCGCGCCGGCGCGCTGCCGGACTGCGCAGTTCCAACCGAGCCGGCCAGCATCGCGATCGCGGCGGCGATGGCGGCAACCATCCGCCGCGAGCTGCGCGGCGACGTCACGACCTGGCGCGGATCAGCTGCGCGTGTCATTTCGGATCTCGCGCGCCAGGGCCGCCCTTCGATCCCTCGTCCTTGCCTTCCACGTATCCCGTGATGCCGAAGTTCAGCTGGACGCCGGCTGAGGGATCCGCCCCGAGCTTCCTCAGCAGCTCGGCGGCCTCCGGGTATCTCACGAATGTGCCGCTGTAGAAATGTCCCTGAGCCGTGCGCAATGGGGTCTGCTCGGCCCAGTTGGTCGCATTGATATCGGCGCCGCTGTTCACCAGAAAACGGATCACGTCCAGCGCGGCGTGATAAGTCGCGCCGTGAAGCGCCGTCTCGCCGAACTCGTTCTTCGCGTTGACGTCCGCGCCCAGATCGAGCAGGAACTTGATGGTCGAGATCGCGCGCTCTTCATCCCACGTGTAGTACCGGATGAAGGTGAACATGTCGGTGACCTGGCGCTTGCCCAATCCAGACGCCAGCATCATCGCGGTCGTCCGACTGTCGCTTGTCCGACCAGAATCAGCGCCGGAGGTGAGGAGCAGCCGCATCATGTCGACGTCAACGGCCTTGGCGGCGAGCATGAACGGCGTGGCTCCGACCTGATCGAGGCGACCGGCCTGCAGCTCCGGATTGTACGGAACGAACACCGACTGCATCCGCAGCGGCATCTGGAGTCTCGCGTTCGGATCGGCACTGCGAGCGAGAAGCGCCTTCGCCACCCCGGACTGGCCCGTCAGCGCGGCGCAGTGCAGCGCGGTGTAACCCGCCTCGGCTGCGTTCACGTCCGCGCCCCGCTCGATCAGATGCAAGGCGACCGGTTCCCTGAACTTGATCACGGCAGCCATGAGCGGCGTGACACCGTCGGCCGCCTGTTCGTCGATCCGGGCTCCACCTGCGAGCAGCACCTTGACGGTGTCGAGATTGCCACCCATGGCGGCGTGAAGGAGCGCCGTGAAGCCGCCCTCGGGGCGCGGCGGCTCATTGTCGCCCTCCTTCGGCAGCTGGGCCACCGCGATCGCCTGACCCTTGTACAGCAGCTTGGGGCCGTCTGCCTGGTTGCCGTCCTCTCTGCGCGGTGCCTGGCGCGCTGCGTAGCGATCCCGTCCCTTCCTGGCGACGACATCGGCACGCGCATGAACGTCCGCGCCGCCCTCAATGAGCGCTCTGACCACGTGGGCGTGACCTTCGGCGGCGGCGAACATCAGGGCCGTATCGCCGGTCTTGAGCCTGGCATTGACGTTCGCACCGTGAGCGATGAGGGCCCTGACTGCGGCGAGACCGCCGGCACGGGCCGCCAGGACGAGTGCGGTTTCTCCGGTGGGACGGATCGCGTTGGGATCGGCGCGTGCGGCCAGGAGCTTCTCGACCATCGCGCCGCTACCGTTGGTCGCTGCCAGCATCAAGGGCGTGACGGCCAGATCGTTGGCCGCATTGACGTTTGCGCCGGCGCGAATCAGCAAGTCCGCGGTTTCGAGATCGTCCCAGTGCGCTGCCCAGGCGATCGCGGTGGCTCCGTCAGCCTGGGCCACGTTTACGTCGGCATGTTGAAGCACGAGCGCGCGCGCGGCAGCGAGGTCACGGCGCTGCACCGCGTCGACCAGACGACGATCATCGGCTGCCGTGGCGCCCCAGGACAGCGCGACCACCGCGCAGAAGACAAGACAGACCCAGAACCTTCGCGCCTCTACCACGGTTCCTCCCGACGGCGCGCTTCGGTCGCTCGAGACCGCTCGCGGACTGAAACCAGTTCCGCTGGAGACACTTACGGCACCTGCTACAGTAGCGTGGGCGCGTCGGTTCGTCAACGGAAACCGGCCTCCTCGAAGCCTCTCAGAAATCAGCGGCCCGCCGCCTTGGGCACGAATTTCTGCACCCTGCGCCCATCGAGCGTCTCGGCGACATAGAGATTGCCTTTCGAATCAATCGCAACGCTATGGGGCGACTCGAACTGTCCCGCCCAGCGTCCCCGATGGCCGAACGTGGCGACAACCTCCAGCGACTCGCGGGCGAGCGTGTGCACTTTGTGATTGCCGCCATCGGCCAGGAAGATCAATCGCTGCTCGGGATCGGTCGACAGCGCGATGTCCCACGGCGTGCCGCCGACCTGGGCATCGAGCTTGGCATTGATGAGCGCGTCCTTGACGAACGTGCCGTCTCGTTTGAAGACCTGGATGCGCTGGTTGCCACGGTCGCAGACGTAGAGCAGCCCATCGTTGGATCCGGCGACACAGTGCGGCGTGTCGAACTGTTGGCGAGGCGGACCCGCACGGCTGAAGGGGGGCTGCGCCCCATCCTCGGGCCGCCGGCCGTACGCTCCCCAGTGCCGTTTGTACGCCCCCGTGTTCCCGTCGAACACGATCACGCGCCGGTTCGTGTACCCGTCGGAGATGAACGCCTCGTCCGTCTTCGGATCGACGTAGACGTCGGTCGGCTGGCCCAGGTACGACGTGCTGTTGCTGCCGTCGGTCCCTATGCCGAACCTGCCGAACTGCCGCAGGAACATCCCGTCGGACGTGAACTTGAGGAAGTGGGCGTTGTCGGTCGTCGCTTTCGACTTGATGTCATATGGCAGGCCGCCGCCGAAGCCCACCCAGACGTTGTCCCTGTGATCGACGTAGAGACCGTGCGTCTGCGTACCCCAGTCGTACCC
Source organism: uncultured Bifidobacteriaceae bacterium (assembly GCA_964497175.1). GTDB lineage: Bacteria > Acidobacteriota > Vicinamibacteria > Vicinamibacterales > CAVVIG01 > CAZCEL01. The sequence continues at coordinate 1,263 of CAZCEL010000460.1, read as the reverse complement.
GGATCCGGGCCCGCCCCACCGGCGGACCAGAGTGCCGGCCTGATCGAACGCGAGCACCGCGGGCGTCTTGTCCGCTCCCGCCTGGCTGTTGGGACGATGCACGATCCACACGTTGTCGCGCGAGTCGACGGCCACGCCGACGACGTTGCCGACTACCCAATTGTTGGGCAGCTCCTTCGGCCAGAAGGGATCGACCTGGAACGTGGGCGCGACAGACGGCCGGCTGCCTTGCGACAGCGTTCGCGTCGCTCCCGCCAGGACCAGCGCCCCAACCACGGTGCCAACCGAGACGCTGCGAGCGCACGTCATGGCGACTCTCCTGATCTCACGACTCACGAAAGCGCTCTTCGCACGCCTCGCGCCTTCGAACCGGCTCTTCGAGCCGGCACACCTTTCGAACCGGACTTCTTGGACCCCTCGAGCCGCCAGGGCCCTAAGTCAGAAGTCCACCTGCGCGCCGAACTTCACCAAGCGCGCGGTCAGGATCTCGGTCGGCCGCAGCCAGGTCGCTCCGAATCCCGACAGCGCGCCGATGACCGAGTCCGAGTTGAACATGTTGTAGACGTCGAAGCGCGGCGTCACACGGAACCGTCCGATCCGAACTGGCCTGCTCAAGCGAAGGTCGATCTGGTTGTACCGCTTCTCGAACTGCGTGTTCGGCTCGATGATGTTCATGGTCACAAACGCCGTGCAGGCCGTGGGCGGTGCCGGGCAGGCCGCAAGAGGGCGACCGAGCGAGGGGGCGATCTGGCTATTGGTGAACGAGAACGTGGCCGACTGCGGCAGGCCCGGCAGGTTCTGAAAAGCCGCGCTCGCCTGCACCCCGTACGGCAGCGTGTAGGCCCCCTGCAGTTTGATCTGCATCTGCCCTTCGTTGGGCAGCGAGTAGTCGCACCACTGCGCCGGTACCTGAACGCCGGCGTTCAGGACCGCCTGGCCCCTGAAATCGGGGCCGTCGCAGAAGTTGAAGCGGGTCGAGCCAAAGCTGATGCCGCCTGTCAGCAGCCCGCCTCGTCCGAATCGCGCATTCATGCTCGCGTCGACGCCGCTGTACACCTGCGTCCGCTGGCCGAAGTTCGACATCTGCGTCACCATGTTGTCGACCAGGCCGAAGCTCGTCGGTCTGACGTCGTACAGCCCGCAGATTGGATAACCGCCGCCGCCCGGCAGCCGCGCGTCGGTCGGCGCGGTGACGCAGAACGTGTCGTAATCGGCCGCACTGACGGAGAGATTGTCCGTAATCTGGATGTTGCCGTACGACGT